>NZ_JBHGXH010000299.1:0-27311 GCF_041936445.1 Candidatus Darwinibacter acetoxidans
GTCCTGTCCAAGGAAGAGGGCGGCCGCCACACTCCTTTCTTTGAAGGGTACCGTCCCCAGTTCTACTTTAGGACCACGGACGTAACGGGTGTTATCCGCCTGCCCGAGGGCACCGAGATGATCATGCCCGGCGACAACACCAGGCTGATCGGCGAACTGATTACACCCATCGCCATGGAAGAAGGCCTGCGCTTTGCTATCCGCGAGGGCGGCCGCACCGTTGGCGCCGGTGTTGTCACGAAGATTCTGGAGTAGGCAGTACTTCCACTTTGGACCCGGGAAAAGCAATCAACCCGATTGCTTTTCCCCTTCGGCTGTCTAACAACACTTTGCGATGATGTGAAAGGTTGCTTAATCAAGCCTGATTAAGGGAATTTTCACTGAGTATGTTCGTGAATCGAGCGAAAGGACTGATTTACTTGGCAAGACAGAGAGTAAGAATTAGACTCAAGGCGTTTGACCATAAAATCCTGGATAACTCTGCAGCAAAAATAGTTGATACTGCAAAGCGAACCGGGGCGACGGTTTCGGGACCCATCCCCTTACCAACAGAGAAGAACATCTTTACCGTTTTGCGTTCTGTGCACGTGCACAAGGACTCTCGTGAACAGTTCGAAATGAGGACGCATAAGCGCTTGATTGACATTCTCGATCCGAATCCCAAGACGGTTGATGCGCTCATGCGTTTAGACCTGCCCGCTGGTGTGGATATTGAAATCAAAATTCAGGGTTAATGGGCAGCCAGTGGGAGCAATATTAGGGGGTGTGAAAGATGGCCAAAGGTATTCTAGGTAAGAAATTGGGAATGACCCAGATTTTCAACGCAGAAGGACTGCTGATTCCCGTAACCGTCATCGAAGCTGGCCCATGTACCGTAGTGCAGAAGAAGACCTTGGAGAAGGATCAGTACCTGGCAGTGCAGCTCGGTTTTGGTGAACGGCGGGAACGGCTGGTGAATAAACCGGAGGCTGGGCATTTTGCCAAGGCAAAGGTGAAGCCCAAGCGTTACCTGAGGGAAATCCGCTTCAATTCAGATGAGGATTTTGCCCAGTTGAGCGTGGGTGACACGGTGGACGTCAGCATTTTCCAGGAAGGGGAAAAGGTAGACGTCACAGCCACCAGCAAGGGTAAGGGTTTTCAAGGTTCCATCAAGCGCCACAATCAAAGCCGCGGGCGCATGAGCCACGGCTCCAAGTACCACCGCCGGGTGGGTTCCCTGGGTTCCATTGCGCCGGCCAGGGTGTTTAAAGGGCGCCCGCTTCCCGGCCGCATGGGCGGAGAACGGGTGACCATTCAGAATCTGGAAATCGTCAAGGTGGATCCTGACCGCAACCTTCTCTTGGTAAAGGGTTCGGTGCCGGGCGTCAAAGGAAGCCTTGTGATCATACGCAGCGCAGTTAAGGGATAGAGTCTGAAGAAGAGAGGAGGCTGCAATCATGCCGAAAGTGGCCGTTTACAACATGGAAGGCAAACAGGTTGGTGAGTTAGAACTCAGCGATGCTGTTTTCGGGGTCAAGGTGAATCAAGACCTCATGCATAGGGCGGTACTCAGCTATCTAGCTAACCGCCGGCAGGGCACCGCAGCGGTGAAAAACCGCGGCGACGTGAGCGGAGGCGGGCGCAAACCCTGGAGGCAGAAGGGAACCGGGCGCGCACGTCACGGCAGCATCCGGTCGCCCCAGTGGGTTGGCGGCGGTGTAGTCTTCGGGCCTACGCCCAGGGATTATTCGTTCCGTCTACCGAAAAAAGCACGCCGGGCCGCGTTGAAGTCCGCACTCAGTGCCAAAGCAGCCGCTGGTGATATCGTTATTTTGGATCAGCTGACAGTCGAGGCGCCGAAAACTAAGGTGATGGCCGGTGTATTCCGAGCCCTCGACGTGCAAAAACCGCTCTTGGTCACCGCGGAGTGGGATAGGAATGTGGAGCTGTCCGTCCGCAATATTCCAGGCGCAGTGGTCGCCAAGTCCGTGGGCTTGAACGTGTACGATATCCTGAACAGTGAGAAACTGGTCATGACTAAGGACGCGGTTGCTAAACTGGAGGAGGTGCTGGCATAATGGATGCGCGTGACATCATTAAGCGGCCGATTATCACGGAGAAGAGCACCGACCTGATGGCTCAGAACAAATACACGTTTGAGGTGGATATGCGCGCCACCAAGCCGCAGATCAAAGCTGCTGTGGAAGAGATCTTCGGTGTGAAGGTCGAGAAGGTAAACACTGCTCGCGTCAGGGGTAAACTGCGCAGGATGGGACGCCATGAAGGGTATACATCCGATTGGAAAAAGGCTGTGGTGACCCTGAAGCCAGGCCACAGCATCGAGGTATTTGGTGGATTTTAAGGAGGGACGGACAAGTGGCGATTAAGAAATTTAAGCCGACCACTCCGGGGCGCCGCGCCATGACCGGCTACACCTTTGAGGAGCTTACCAAAAAGGAGCCGGAGAAATCTTTAGTAGTTTCTCTCAAGTCCAGCGGTGGACGCAATTCCGGAGGGCGCATCACTGCCCGTCACAGAGGTGGCGGACATAAACGGAAATATCGCATCATCGATTTCAAGCGCGATAAAGATGGTATCCCCGCTAAAGTGGCGGCCATCGAGTACGATCCCAATCGTTCCGCAAGAATCGCCTTACTGCACTATCTAGACGGAGAAAAGCGCTACATTCTAGCTCCCGTGGGCTTGAACGTGGGCGATATGGTAGAATCGGGCCCTGGGGCCGACATCAAGCCGGGCAACGCCCTGCCTCTGGAGAACATTCCCGTGGGCGCGATCATCCACAACATCGAGCTGCAGCCTGGCAAGGGCGGCCAGATGGTTCGGTCCGCGGGCGCCGCTGCCCAGCTCATGGCCAAAGAAGGGAAATACGCCACAATCAGGCTTCCTTCCGGTGAGTTTAGAATGGTGCTGCAGTCCTGCCGTGCCACCATCGGCCAGGTGGGCAACGTGGAGCACGAGAACATGGTCATCGGCAAAGCCGGACGTTCCCGGCACCTGGGGAGAAGACCCCATGTACGCGGTGTGGCCATGAACCCTGTGGACCATCCCCACGGCGGCGGCGAAGGCAAGGCGCCCGTTGGTATGCCCAGCCCTGTCACACCTTGGGGCAAACCAACGCTGGGAACACGCACTCGTAAGAAGAAGCCAAGCGATCGCTTGATCGTCAGACGTCGGAAAAGGTAATTGAGGTTCTCTGCGAGGAGGTGTAGTAATGGGTAGGTCGCTGAAGAAAGGCCCTTTCGCCGATGCCCATCTGCTCAAGAAGATTAGGGAGATGAACGAAAAGGGCGAGAAGAGAGTCATCAAGACATGGTCGAGACGCTCCACGATTTTTCCCGAGATGGTGGGCCACACCATCGCGGTTCATGACGGCCGCCGGCACGTCCCCATTTATATTACGGAAGAGATGGTCGGTCACAAATTGGGTGAATTTGCCCCAACCCGTACTTTCCGGGGGCACGCCGGTGAGCGGTCGTCAGGCAGATAAGCAGAACGGGGTGATATAGGATGGAAGCGAGAGCAGTTGCTAGGCATGTGAGAATTTCACCACGCAAAGCTCGCCAAGTAATTGACTTGATTCGCGGCAAGGATGTGGAGGAAGCGCTGACCATTTTGAAGTTCACGCCCAAGGGAGCTTCTCCCATCGTGGAAAAGGTTCTGCGCAGTGCCATGGCCAACGCTGAGAATAACTTTGAGATGGATGTGGATGCGCTGTACGTGGCCGAATGCTATGTAGACCAGGGTCCCACTTTGAAGAGGATCCGGCCGCGGGCGCGGGGCATGGCTGACCGCATTCGCAAGCGCACGAGTCATATTACCGTGATTTTGCGGGAAAGGGAGGGATAGGTGCATGGGTCAAAAAGTACACCCGGTAGGGTTTAGACTTGGTATTGTCAAAGACTGGGACAGCAAGTGGTACGCCAACAAGCTGGAATTCGCTGATCTGCTGCACGAAGATTTGAGCATCAAGAAGATGATCAAGCAGCGCTTCTACCAGGCTGGCGTGTCCAAGATAGAGATTGAACGGGCTGCCAACCGGGCCAAGGTGACCATCCATACGGGCAGGCCCGGCATGATCATCGGTCGCGGCGGTGCGGAAGTAGATAAGCTGCGCAAGGATCTGGAGCAGATGACTGGCCGCCAGATCCAGGTGAATATCGTGGAGATCAAAACTCCCGAAACCGATGCTCAGCTCGTGGCAGAAAGCATTGCCTTTGCTCTGGAAAGGCGTATTTCCTTCCGGAGGGCCATGCGCCAGGCTCAGCAGCGTGCCATCCGCCAGGGCGCCAAGGGTATTAAGGTCGCCGTATCTGGCCGTTTGGGCGGAGCAGAAATTGCACGCACTGAGTGGAGCCCAGAAGGTTCGGTACCCCTCCACACCTTGAGAGCAGATATCGATTACGGCTTTGCCGAGGCTAACACTACCTTTGGCAAGATCGGGGTCAAGGTCTGGATCTACCATGGTGAGGTCCTGCCTGAAACCGCTGCCCAGAAGAAGGATAAAGGGGGCGAGTAAGGGTGCTTATTCCCAAGAGAGTTAAGTATCGCAGAGTCCACCGGGGCCGCATGACCGGTATGGCCACCAGGGGTAACGAGGTTACCTTCGGCGAGTTCGGCCTTCAGGCTCTGGAACCTGGGTGGATTAAGAATACACAGATTGAAGCAGCCCGTGTTGCCATGACCCGCCACATCCGCAGGGGCGGTAAGGTTTGGATCCGGATCTTCCCAGACAAACCCGTGAGCAAAAAGCCTGCTGAAACCCGGATGGGTTCCGGTAAGGGCGCTCCCGAGTACTGGGTGGCGGTGGTAAAGCCAGGGCGAATAATGTTCGAGATCGGCGGTGTATCCGAAGAACTGGCCCGGGAGGCCATGCGTTTAGCCGCTCATAAACTGCCCATTAAGTGCAAGTTCGTATCTCGGACAGCAGCAGGTGGTGAAGCAAGTGAAGGCTAAAGATATCCGTAAGCTTTCCGTAAACGAGCTGGAAGCGAAGTTGGGTGAGTTGAAGGAAGAGCTCTTTAACCTGAGGTTTCAACTGGCCACTGGTCAATTGGATAACCCCATGCGCATCAGCGCTGTGCGCAAGGACATTGCACGGGTGAAGACCGTGATGCGCGAACGGGAACTGAACATCAGGTAGGCTCAGGTACCGAAGATCCGGGAAGGGAGGAACGCAGGTGGACAAAGAGAGAAGGATGAGGAAAACCCGGGTGGGTGTCGTCATCAGCGATAAGATGGACAAAACAGTTGTCGTGTCCGTGGAACGTACTGTCCGTCATCCTCTTTACGATAAAGTTCAGCGCCGGACCGTTACCTTTAAGGCGCACGATGAGAACAACGAGTGCTCCGTAGGCGATCGCGTACGCATTATGGAGACCAGGCCTTTGAGTAGGCATAAGCGCTGGCGGGTCGTGGAGATCGTCGAGAAAGCCCGTTAGCGGAACATTTAGGCGAGGGAAGGAGGAGCTACCATGATCCAGCAAGAGAGTCGTTTAAAGGTTGCTGATAACACCGGTGCACGAGAAATCCTCTGCATTCGCGTACTAGGCGGCTCTGGGCGGCGCTATGCCCGGGTGGGCGACGTGATCATAGCTACAGTCAAATCCGCGGCTCCTGGTGGCGTTGTGAAAAAAGGCGATATCGTAAGGGCTGTCGTGGTGAGGACGAAGAAGACGTACGGCCGGCCCGATGGTTCTTTTATCCGTTTTGACGAAAATGCGGCAGTTATCATTAATGAGCAGAACAATCCGAGAGGGACCCGTATCTTTGGGCCAGTGGCTAGGGAATTACGGGAAAAGGATTTCATGAAGATCGTCTCTCTGGCTCCTGAAGTTCTCTAGTGGAAAGGAGGATGGGGAATGGCCAAATTGCATGTAAAGCGCGGCGATACGGTTGCAGTGCTGACCGGCGATGACAAGGGCAAACGGGGAAAGGTTCTAGAAGTTTTCCCCAAGGTTGGCAGAATTATCGTCGACGGCGTTAATATACAGAAGAAGCACACCAGACCAACCCAGACCAATCCGCAGGGGGGCATCATCGAGAAGCCCGGGCCCATCAATGCTTCCAATGTGGCTTTAGTATGCCCCGGCTGCAAAGCTCCCACTAGGATCAGGCGCGAGCGGTCAGCGGACGGAAAGCTGCAGCGTCTGTGCAAGAAATGCGGCAGAGCAATCAACTAAGCACGGTTTTTAGCTGTATGAAAAGGGGGGAGTTCTCTTGCCACGAATGAAGGAGAAATACCAAACTGAAGTGGTACCCGCACTCATGGAGCGTTTTGGCTACAGGAACATCATGGAGGTACCCCGGTTTGAGAAGATAGTCTTGAATATCGGTGTGGGCGAAGCAACGCAGGATCCCAAGGCCCTGGAAGCGGCGGTGCGCGACCTGGAAGCCATCTCCGGCCAGAAGCCTGTGATCACCTATGCGAAGAAATCCGTTGCCGCCTTTAAGCTGCGCGCTGGCATGGCCATTGGGTGCAAGGTGACTCTGCGGGGAGACCGCATGTACGAGTTCCTCGATCGCCTAATCAGCATCGCCTTGCCCCGGATTCGTGACTTCCGCGGCGTTTCCCCAGCATCCTTCGACGGACGGGGCAACTACAGTCTTGGTCTGCGCGAACAGTTGGTCTTTCCAGAGATCGACTACGACAAGATCGACAAAGTGAGGGGCCTGATGGTGACCATCGCCACCACCGCGGAGACTGACGAGGAAGCCTACGAACTCTTGAAGCTCATGGGTATGCCGTTTAGAAGCTGAGAGGAGAGATAATGTGGCGAAAAAGTCAATGATCGCGAAGGCGCAGCGGGAACCCAAGTTCCAAGTGCGCAAAGTCAATCGTTGTAGAATATGCGGGCGTCCCCGTGGCTACATGCGCCGTTTCCAAATGTGCCGTGTATGCTTCCGGAAATATGCTAGTGAAGGGCAGATTCCAGGAGTAACCAAGTCCAGCTGGTAGGGATGGCTCATCCGAAAGGAGGTTTCCTGAATGGTAATGACAGATCCAATTGCGGATATGCTCACACGGATCCGGAATGCAAGTTCCGTGAAGCACGAATCGGTGGATATCCCCCGTTCCAAGCTTAAGGAGGAGCTGGCGCGCATCCTTAAGGACGAGGGTTTTATTAGAGACTACAAGGTCATCGAAGACAACAAGCAGGGTATAATTCGCATTTACCTGAAATACGATCCGGCCCAGGGTTCAGTCATCAGGGGGCTGAAGCGCATCAGCAAACCTGGTTCCCGGGTCTATGCCTCAAAGGAAGAGGTACCCCGCGTTCTAGGCGGCCTCGGCGTGGCAATCCTGTCCACTTCCAAAGGAATTGTCACTGACCGGGTAGCCCGCAAAGAAGGCATCGGTGGGGAAGTAATCTGCTACGTTTGGTAAGGGAGGGAAGTTAGATGTCCAGAATCGGAAGAGCTCCAATTCAGGTTCCAGCTGGCGTTGAAGTAAAAATCAACGGCAACGTCATCGAAGTCAAGGGGCCCAAGGGTCAGCTCACCAGGGAACTCCATCCCGAGATGAAGGTTGAGCTCAGCGATGGCACCATCGTGGTAACCAGGCCCAGCGACGAAAAAGCGCATCGCTCCCTCCACGGGTTAACCCGGACACTGATTGCCAACATGGTTACAGGAGTAACGGAGGGATTTACCCGGAACTTGGAAATTGTTGGGGTAGGATACAGGGCAGCCAAGCAGGGCAGCAAACTGGTCCTGTCTGTGGGCTACTCGCAGCCAGTGGAAATTGAACCAGCTCCGGGTATTGAAATCGAGGTACCTACGCCGACTAGAATCAGCGTGAAGGGCATTGACAAGGAATTGGTTGGCCAGACGGCAGCCAATATTCGCGACGTGAGAAGACCGGAGCCCTACCTGGGTAAAGGGATTCGCTATGAAGGCGAAAGAGTTCGTCGCAAAGCAGGTAAAGCAGGTAAAGCTTAGAGCTTAAAGGAGGGTAACAGATGGCCAAATTCAGTCGGCGTGAAGCCAGAGAAAAAAGGCATCGGCGCTTGAGACAGCGCGTGGTCGGCACGCCTGAGCGCCCCCGCCTGAACGTATACCGCAGTTTGAACCACATTCACGCCCAAATCATCGATGACAGCATCGGACATACTTTGGTGTCCGCCTCCTCTGTAGAGCCTGAATTGCGTGCTAAATTGGGATCCACAGGGAACAAAGAAGCGGCCAAAGAAGTCGGGCGTGTAATAGCCCAGCGGGCCCGGGAAAAGGGCATCACGAAGGTTGTCTTTGACCGCGGCGGCTATATCTATCACGGCAGAATAGCAGCTTTGGCAGATGGAGCCCGTGAAGGCGGTTTAGAATTCTAGGTGCAAGGGAGGGAAACGAACTTGTCGAAACGAACTGAAACAAGTGGCGCAGAGCTCCAGGAACGCTTAGTGAATATAAATCCTGTCTCGAAAACCGTCAAGGGTGGACGGACCCGTTCGTTCAGCGCCCTGGTGGTGGTGGGAGACGGAAACGGTAGAGTAGGTGCTGGCCTCGGCAAGGCGAAAGAGGTGCCGGAGGCGATCCGCAAGGCTACAGAAGATGCCAAGCGCAACATGATCACTGTGCCCATCGTGGGCACCACCATCCCCCATGAAGTTGTGCAGTCCTTTGGCGGTGCCCGGGTGCTGCTCAAGCCTGCCTCTGAAGGTACAGGCGTAATCGCGGGCGGTCCGGTGCGTGCCGTCATGGAGTCAGCGGGTATCAAGGATGTTTTGACCAAATCGTTAGGGTCCTCTAACCCCATCAACGTGGTCCGCGCTACCATTGAAGGGCTGAAGAGCCTGAGGACTGTGGAAGAAGTGGCTCGGCTCCGCGGCAGGACTCCTGGGGAAATCTTAGGTTAGGGGGCGAATGTTGTGGCCAAGTTGAAGATCACTTACAAGAAGAGCGCGATCGGTTACGCTCAAGACCAGAAAGACACAGTAGCAGCCCTTGGTTTGAAGAAGTTGGGCGCCTCTGTTGTCCATGACGATACCCCCGCCATCCGGGGTATGATCCACAAAGTACAGCACTTAGTGGAAGTGGAAGAACTAGTTGAGTAAGAGGGGGTGTAAGCGTGCGGCTTCATGAACTTAAACCCGCTGAAGGCAGCAGGCGTAAGCGTAAGAGAGTAGGCCGCGGCATGGCTTCCGGCTGGGGTAAAACCTCCGGTCGCGGCCACAAAGGGCAGGGCCAGCGCTCCGGAGGAGGCAAAGGCGCCTATTTCGAAGGGGGTCAAACTCCGCTGGTCAGGCGGCTGCCAAAACGCGGATTCAATAATCCTTTGAGGAAGGTCTACGCCGAGGTCAAGCTGGAAGACTTGAATCGGTTCGCATCGGGTACAGTTGTCACTCCTGAACTTCTGGTTGAATCCGGCCTTGTGAAGAAGATGCACGATGGGATCAAAATCCTCGGTAACGGAGAGATCAAGCAGGCACTGACGGTGCAGGCTCATCGTTTCACAAATTCGGCAGCAGCCAAGATTGAAGAGGCTGGCGGCAAAGTTGAGGTGATCTAGTTGCTAGCTGCGTTGAGAAATGCCCTCAGGATCCCCGACTTAAGGCGCAGACTCCTGTACACCGCTGCCCTTTTGGCCGTTTACCGGATCGGTGCCTTCGTGCCCGTTCCCGGCGTGAATGCGGTGGAATTAGCCAAGCAGTTGGGAATTGATGGAGGAAATATCTTCGGGTTTCTGAACCTTTTTACTGGGGGAGCCTTGGAAAGGTTTACCGTTTTTGCCCAAGGTGTGAGCCCGTACATCACTGCTTCGATCGTGATGAACCTGCTCACCATCGTCATCCCCAAGTTGGAGGAACTGCAGAAAGAAGGCCCAGAGGGTCGGAAGATCATCGCCCAGTATACGCGCTATGCCACGGTGGCCCTGGGCTTCATCCAGGCCTTTGGCACCACGATCATGGCCAGGAACTGGGGCGTAACTTCCAACCCCACGTTCTTCGGTCTAGCTTTGATCATGCTGACCTTGACCGCCGGCACCATGTTCACCATGTGGCTGGGTGAGAAGATCACCGAAAAGGGGATCGGCAACGGCATTTCCCTGCTCATTTTCGTGAACATCGTGGCCGCCATGCCCACAACCTATGCCAACGCCTTCCGGGCTGTGGCTGCGGGACAGCTGCACATCATCAGCCTCATCGCTTACCTGGTGATCACGGTCGCGGTCATCGCCGCGGTGGTCATGATTACCCAGGGCGAGCGCCGGGTGCCTGTGCAGTACTCCAAGCGGGTCGTGGGGCGGCGCATGTATGGGGGCCAGTCCACCCATATTCCCCTGAAGGTGAACCAAGCGGGTGTGATTCCGGTCATTTTCGCTTCGTCGGTACTCACTTTCCCGCTGACCTTGGCCCAGTTCATTCCCGGGATCAAGGACTTCGTAGACCGCTGGCTGGACTACGGCACCTTCGGGTACAACCTGATTTTTGTAATTCTTGTGTTCTTCTTCACCTATTTTTATACCGCAGTGACCTTCAACCCAGTTGAGGTCGCTGAGAACATGAAGAAAAATGGCGGATACATTCCGGGTCTCCGCCCGGGCAGGCCCACGGCCGATTACATGGATAAGATCCTCTCCAGGATCACCCTGCCCGGCGCCATTTTCCTGGCGTTCATCGCCGTGCTGCCGTTCTTGGTTGCTGCAGTAACCAGGATTCCTTCCAACATCCTCTTCTTCGGAGGTACGGGAACCCTGATCATGGTTGGTGTGGCCCTTGATACCATGCAGCAGCTCGAGGCCCATCTGCTGATGAGGCATTACGAGGGGTTCCTGAAATAAAAGGAGGAAAAGCACATGCGTTTGGTGTTGCTGGGCTTGCCAGGAGCAGGTAAGGGCACCCAAGGGGATTTGATTGCGCAGAAGTACGGCATTCCGCACATATCCTCGGGGAGCCTGATCCGCGAAGCCGTGGCATCGGGAACACCGGTGGGCAGGGAGGTGGATTCGTACATCCGCAAGGGTGAACTGATCCCCGATGGACTGGCCATCGAGATGATTTCCGAGCGCATCGGCAGAGCTGACTGCAGCCAGGGGTGGATCCTTGACGGGTTCCCCCGCACTGTGCTCCAGGCCATAGCCCTGGATCAACGCCTGGCCCAGATTGACCTGGACGTGCAGATGGCCTTCGACATCCGCATCACGCAGGAGGAAGCCATTGAACGGATCGCCAAGCGGAGGATGTGCAGCAAGTGCGGCGCGGTCTACCACCTTGAGCACTACAGGTCCCAGAACCAGAACGTGTGCGACAACTGCGGTGGGGAGCTGTACCGCCGCAGCGACGACACGGAAGAGACAGCCCGTACCAGGCTGGTGGTCTACATGAAGCAGACCCACCCTGTCCTGCACTACTACAGCATGGACGGCAGGCTGTACAGCATCAACGGCCAGAGGCCCATCGCTGAGGTGTTTGCCGACCTGGACTATTACCTGCAGCGGTTGGTGGATGCTCAAGGGGTTGGTGAAGCCCGGTGATCATTCTGAAATCCGCTGAGGAAATTGCAGCCATGCGGCGGGCGGGTAGGGTGGTGGCCGAGGCCCATGCTCTGGTGCGGGAACTGGTCAAGCCCGGAATCACCACTTGGGATTTGGATCAGGCCGTGGAAGAGTTTTTGCTGAAGCAGAATGCGGTGCCAGCATTTAAAGGCTATCAGGGGTATCCCGCTTCCATCTGCGCCTCGGTGAACGAGGTGGTGGTGCACGGCATCCCCAGCCGGGAAGTGGTTTTGGAAGAGGGATCCATCGTCAGCATTGATATCGGAGCTTTTGTGGATGGCTTCTGTGGCGACAGCGCCTGGACCTATCCCGTGGGGGAAGTGGCTCCGGAGATTCAAAGGCTGCTCACAGTGGCAGAAGAGGCACTGTTTCTAGGTATTGACCAAGCGCAGGTTGGCAACCGCCTTTCTGACATTTCCCACGCTGTGCAAAGCCATGTTGAGGCACACGGTTTTTCCGTGGTGCGCGACTTTGTCGGGCATGGAATTGGACGGCAGATGCATGAAGCACCACAGATTCCGAATTTTGGCCCGCCGGGGAGGGGCCCACGTTTGAAGCCGGGCATGACGTTAGCCATCGAGCCCATGGTGAACGTGGGAGGCTACCAGGTGGAGGTTTTGGCAGATAATTGGACGGTGGTAACACGGGATAAGTGTTGGTCAGCTCATTTCGAACACACGGTTGCTGTCACTGACGGAGGCCCCGTGGTTCTTACGGTTCTGTAGGAGAGATGAAATGAGACTTCTGGAAGTCGGACAATTAGTGACGTCAAGACAGGGAAGAGACTCGGGAAGAAAGTATGTGGTGGTTCAATTCTATGATGATAAGCATGTGGCCGTAGCCGATGGTTTGGTGCGCAAGCTCAACCGTCCCAAGCGCAAGAACATCAGACATCTGATCATCCACCGTGTCAAACTGGAGGCGCGGCCCATGGACGACAAAGCCATTCGAACTTTCATCGCAGAGCACAGCAGCGAGGAGGAAGTTAGAAAGGAGGTTGTGCAGGACCATGGCCAAGGATGATGCCATTGAAGTTGAAGGTACCGTCATTGAACCATTGCCAAATGCCATGTTTCGTGTAGAATTAGAGAATGGGCACAAAGTTCTTGCTCACATTTCCGGCAAGATGCGCATGAATTTCATTCGTATTCTGCCAGGCGATAGAGTAACAGTAGAACTATCTCCCTACGATTTGACCAGGGGAAGAATCACGTACCGCAAGAAGTAGCTGCGGCGTTAGAAGGGGGCGCTAGACTGTGAAGGTAAGACCTTCTGTGAAGCCGATTTGCGAGAAGTGCAAAGTTATCCGGCGTAAAGGCCGCGTCATGGTCATTTGCGAGAATCCAAGGCACAAGCAGAAGCAAGGTTAACAGACAAGGGGGTGTCTAGATAGATGGCACGTATTGCAGGTGTAGATTTGCCCCGTGATAAGCGGGTGGTAATCGGCCTGACTTATATTTACGGCATCGGCCGGAGCACTGCTGAGAAAATCGTTCATGCTTGCGGCATCGATCCCAACACTCGCGTGCGCGATCTCACCGAGGATCAAGCCAACCAAATCCGCGAGATCATTGAAAAGCAGTTTATCGTAGAAGGCGACCTCCGCCGGGAAGTCAACATGAACATCAAACGGCTGCGGGACATCGGCTGCTACCGCGGGCTGCGTCACCGCCGGGGCCTGCCTGTGCGGGGACAGCGGACCAAGACCAACGCCAGGACGCGCAAGGGTCCCAAGCGTATTCCCGGCAGGAAGAGATAGGCTGAAATGAAAGGAGGAAAGCTACATGGCAAGACCACGTAGAGGCCAAAGGCCGCGCCGCAGGGAGCGGAAGAACATTCCTGTGGGCATAGCTCATATCCGTTCCACGTTTAACAATACCATTGTCACCATCAGCGATCTCCAGGGGAATGTGATCGCCTGGGCCAGCGCTGGGAATGCAGGCTTCAAGGGTTCGCGCAAGGGTACTCCCTTCGCGGCTGGCTTGGCTGCCGAGCAAGCAGCAACCGCCGCCATGGAGCATGGAGTGCGCGAAGTGAGCGTATACGTTAAAGGACCTGGTGCGGGAAGGGAAGCTGCCATCCGCTCTCTTCAGGCGGCAGGACTTGAAGTGACTACGATCAAGGACGTAACTCCCATTCCTTATAACGGTTGCCGTCCGCCGAAACGACGCAGGGTGTAACCGTTTTGCCCCGGGCGTCCGGTCGTAAAGGAGGGTGCAGGAACTATGATTGAAATCGAAAAGCCAAGAATTGAGAAAGTAGAGCTGACGGATAGCTACGGCAAATTTGTCGTAGAGCCGCTGGAACGCGGGTACGGCCTGACTCTGGGCAACGCCCTGCGTAGAATTCTGCTCTCGTCGCTTCCGGGCACCGCTGTCACTTCTGTCCACATAGATGGCGTTTTGCATGAATTTTCCACCATCGAAGGAGTGGTGGAAGACACAGTAGATATCGTACTGAACCTGAAGAAGCTCCTTGTCAAGCTGCACGGCGAAGATCCCGTCACCATCAGGGTGGAAGCCGAGGGGCCGGGCCCCCTCCTGGCTGGGGACATTGCCACGGATCCGTCCGTGGAGATCCTCAACCCCGAGCTGGTCATTGCCACCCTGCAGGAAGGCGCCGAGCTGAAGATGGATATTACCGTGGCCAGGGGGCGGGGTTATGTGAGCGCAGAGCGCAACAAACGCCCTGACCATCCCATTGGCTTGATTCCGGTGGATTCGATCTTCACCCCCGTCACCAAGGCTGTCTATGCAGTTGAAGATACACGGGTAGGGCAGATCACCGACTATGACCGCCTGGTCCTGGAGGTCTGGACCAACCGGGTCATCTCCCCAGATGCTGCCGTGAGTCTAGCTGCCAAGATCTTGATGGAGCACATCAAACTGTTCACCGATCTCACCGAGAGCGTGGACAGCGTGGAGATCATGGTGGAAAAAGAAGAGGAAAGCATGGACCGGCTCATGGAGATGACGGTGGAAGAGCTAGATCTTTCCGTGCGGTCTTACAACTGTCTCAAGCGAGCTGGCATCAACACCGTTGATGAGCTCATTCGCAAGACTGAAGAAGATATGATGAAAGTGCGCAACCTGGGTAAGAAGTCCCTGGCGGAGATCAAGGAGAAACTGGCCGAACTGGGGCTGTCCCTGCGCAAATCTGATGAATGAGGTAGGTGAGCAAGATGAGACGCAGAAAGCTGGGGAGGACCTCTGGTCATCGGAGAGCGCTGCTCCGTAACCAAGTAACGAGCCTAGTGCTTCACGGCAGGATTGAGACCACCGAGGCAAAAGCCAAGAGCATTAAGCCCCTAGCAGATAAAATGGTGACTTTGGGTAAGAGAGGAGATTTGGCTGCCCGGAGGCAGGCAGCTGCATTCTTACTAGATCCCGCTGCTGTGCGCAAGCTCTTTGACGATTTGGCTCCTCGCTACGCTGATCGCAACGGAGGATACACCAGGATTATCAAAACCGGTGTTCGGCGCGGTGATGCGGCACCGATGGCGATTATCGAATGGGTCTAGGGGATACTGACAAGGTCGCAGAGGAGCCCCCTCTGCGTTTTTTTCTGGGAATTGGGGTGGTACGATGAAACAACCATTGGTGCGCTTCACTAATGTAAGCTTCACCTATGCTCGGGCCCAAGGGAGGGGCGGGTGGCAGGCGCTGCGGGATGTGAACCTGGAGGTCTTCGAGCATGAGTTCGTGGCCGTGCTGGGCCGCAACGGCTCGGGGAAGTCAACTCTAGCCAAGCATGTCAACGCCCTGCTCACCCCCACCTCAGGCCAGGTCTTGGTGGCCGGCCTGGACACCAGTGTCCCCGAGAACGTGTGGGAGATCAGGCAGAAGGTGGGCATGGTCTTTCAAAACCCCGATAACCAGTTGGTGGCCACCACCGTGGAAGAGGATGTGGCCTTCGGGCCGGAGAACTTGGGGATCCCGCCCGCGGAGATTCAGCGGCGGGTGACCGAGGCTCTAGAAGCGGTGGGCATGCTCCAGTACCGGCTTCATCCCCCCCATCGCTTGTCTGGCGGACAGAAGCAGAGAGTTGCCATTGCCGGCATTGTCAGCATGCGCCCGAAATGCATTGTGCTGGATGAACCCACCGCCATGCTGGATCCCGCCGGGCGGCGGGAAGTGATGGAGACTATCCACCGCCTGAACAAGGAAGAGGGCATCACTGTTTTGCATATCACCCACCACATGGATGAGGTGATCGGAGCCGATCGGGTGCTGGTTATGGATCAGGGCCGCATTGTGCTGGAGGGAACGCCCCGGGAGGTGTTCAGCCAAGGGGAGCTTCTGCGGGAGCTGCATCTGGACGTGCCCCAGATCACCGATCTGGCCCAGCGTTTGGCCAGCCGCGGTGTTTCCATCCCCTCGGGCATTCTAACTGTCAATGAAATGGTGATGCATTTATGTCCATCAGATTAGAAAATGTCTCTTTCCGCTACCTTGAGGACACCCCCATGGAGACCGAGGCCCTTCTTGATGTGACTTTGGAGATCGCCGACGGCGAGTTTGTGGGCATCATCGGCCCCACAGGCTCCGGTAAATCTACCTTGATCCAGCATTTTAACGGCCTGCTTCTGCCCTCTTCCGGGAAAGTCTGGGTGGATGGGGTGGACCTAACCCACAAGGATACCCAGCTGAGGCAGATCCGCCAGAAGGTGGGCATGGTCTTCCAGTACCCCGAGCACCAGCTGTTTGGCGAAACCGTGCTGGAGGATGTGGGCTTCGGGCCGCGGAACATGGGACTTGCTGAGGAGGAAGTTGTGGAGCGGGTGCGCCGGGCCCTGGCCTATGTTGGCTTGGACTTCGCAGAGTTGAAGGATCAATCTCCCTTCGAGCTCAGCGGAGGTCAAAAGAGACGGGTGGCCATTGCCGGCGTTTTGGCCATGGAACCCTCCGTTTTGATTTTAGATGAGCCCACTGCCGGTTTGGACCCGAAGGGGAGGGAGGAGATCCTGGATGAGATCTGCACCCTCCATAGGGAGCGGGGCATTACCGTGATCTTGGTTACCCACAGTATGGAAGATGTGGCCCGTTTAGTGGACCGCCTAATTGTCATGGACCGGGGCCGGGTGGCTCTAGATGGTACGCCTGTGGAGGTGTTCAGGCAGGCGGAAACCTTAAAAGAGCTGGGCCTAGGCCTGCCGCAGGTGACTGAACTGATGCATGAGCTGAAGGCCAAGGGTATGGCCGTGGATACAGACGTCCTTACGGTGGAGGCCGCGGAAGAGGAGATCGTGAAAGCATTGGGGGGCCAGAGATGAGATTTCGCAACCTGACCATCGGCCAGCACATTCCCGGCAATTCGGTTGTGCACAGGCTGGATCCCCGCACCAAGATCTTAGGCACCACCCTGCTTATCGTGCTCTTATTTGCCGTCAATGGTTTTATCGGCTACGGCTTAGTGGCGCTGGCCATTGCCGGGGTGATCCACCTGGCCAAGCTGCCCTGGCGCTACGTGATCAGAGGTCTGCGGCCCCTCCTGGTCATATTGCTTCTGACTGTAGGCTTGAACGTTTTCCTCACGGAAGGGGAAGTGATCTTCCGCCTGTGGTTTCTAACCATAACCAGGGAAGGCCTGGCGCGGGGTGGGATGATGGGTACCAGATTGGTCCTGCTCATCGTGGGCACCTCGCTGCTTACGCTGACCACATCGCCCATCCAGCTCACCGATGGCATCGAGTCACTGCTCAATCCCTTCAGGCGTCTGGGTGTGCCCGCCCATGAGCTGGCCATGATGATGACCATCGCCCTGCGTTTCATCCCCACCCTCTTGGAGGAGACGGAGAAGATCATGAAGGCGCAAATGGCCCGAGGCGCCGATTTCCAAAGCGGCGGCCTGATGCAGCGGGCCAAGAGCTTGATACCCCTGCTGGTCCCCTTGTTTGTCAGTGCTTTCCGCCGCGCCGATGAACTGGCCATCGCCATGGAAGCCAGGGGATACAGGGGCGGCCAGGGCAGGACCAAATTCCGGGAACTGCGCTTTGGGCGCATTGATGCGGTGGCCATCGCCTTACTAGTAACCTTCACCGTGGTGGTGGGAGTCTTCTTCTGAGGAGCAGGCTATGAAGACCTATGCTTTGGTTGTGCAGTATGATGGCACCGAATACGCCGGCTTTCAGGTGCAGGTGGGCCAGCGCACCATCCAGGGGGAACTGGAAGAGGCCCTGGCTAAACTGGGCCCCAACCGCATCCGGGTGGTGGGAGCCGGCAGAACAGACGCCGGTGTGCACAGCGAAGGGCAGACGGTAAGCTTTAGGGATGATGGGCTCACCGTACCCGTGGAGCGCCTTCCCCATGCCCTCAATGCACTGCTGCCTCCCGACATCAGGGTGGTGAAAAGCTGGCTCGCTCCCCCTGGCTTTCATGCCCGCTACAGCGCTCGGCAGAAGACCTACCGCTACCAGGTCTATGAGGGGGAGTTCCCCAGCGTCTTTTACCGCCGCTATGCCCTCTGGGTGAGGGAGCCGGTTAACTGGCAGGCGGTGGCAGCATGCGCTGAGCTTTTCGTAGGTAGGTTGGATTTTGCCGCCTTTGCCGCCAGCGGAGGCAGCGCCCAAACCACAGTGCGCACCATGGAAAGCGTGACGGTGGAAGCGGCACCGCCCCTTACGCTCATCCGCTTCACCGCGGATGGATTCCTGTACAAGATGGTGCGCAACCTGGTGGGCACCCTCCTGGATGTGGGACTGGGCAGGCTCAGTCTGGAAGATGTGAGGGAGATTATGGAAAGCCGTGATAGGCGCCTAGCCAGCGCCACAGCTCCCGCCCACGGCCTGTTCTTGGAGAGCGTCAGATATTGACACGCAGCCGCGAGTGTTGTAAAATGAAAGTTGGCGATTTTGCTATTGGGAGCCCGTTCTAGCAGCGTCCCGCCCCGTGCGCTGTTAAGGCAGGCTTGCAGATAACACTGTTGGACAAAAAGGGGGGAAATCCCGACATGAAAACCTATGCAGCAAAGCCACAGGAAGTGGAAAGAAAATGGTATGTCGTTGATGCCGAAGGTCAAACCTTGGGCCGCTTGGCTTCACAGGTAGCTGCTATCCTCAAGGGTAAGCATAAGCCGATCTATACTCCCCACGTGGACACCGGCGATCACGTCATCGTGATCAACGCTGAGAAGATTAACCTAACCGGGAAGAAACTGCACAGCAAGAGGTATTACCGGCACAGCGGATATCCCGGTGGGCTGAAGTCCATCACCGCAGGCGATCTGTTGAACCGCTATCCCGAAAGAGTGATCAGGGCGGCGGTTTGGGGCATGATTCCCCACAACCGGTTGGGCCGTAAGATGATTAAGAAGCTCAAGGTCTATGCCGGTCCTGAGCATCCCCATCAAGCTCAGAAGCCTGAGAAACTGGAGTTGAAATACTAGAACGTGACCAAGAACCCCACACGAAGGGAGGCAGTCTGAATGAACGTGGCTCGCAAGGTAGAAAGCTACTACGGAACCGGCCGCAGGAAAGAGGCGGTAGCTCGAGTCAGACTATTTCCGGGCAACGGCAGGATTATCATAAATCAAAGGCCCATCGAAGAGTATTTTACCCGCGAGGTGCTGCGCACCATCGTACGT
Organism: Candidatus Darwinibacter acetoxidans; assembly: GCF_041936445.1. Classification (NCBI taxonomy): domain Bacteria; kingdom Bacillati; phylum Bacillota; class Clostridia; order Candidatus Darwinibacteriales; family Candidatus Darwinibacteriaceae; genus Candidatus Darwinibacter; species Candidatus Darwinibacter acetoxidans. Next base: position 19,070 of record NZ_JBHGXH010000299.1, read on the forward strand.
CAGCCGCTGGTGCTTACCAACACCGATGGCAAATATGACGTCATTGTCAACGTGCACGGCGGCGGAACCACTGGCCAGGCCGGTGCCATCAGGCACGGCATTGCCCGCGCGCTGCTCACCGTTGATGAGGATCTGAGGAAGCCCCTGAAGCAAGCCGGCTTCTTAACCAGAGACCCGCGGATGAAGGAAAGAAAGAAATACGGCTTGAAGAAAGCCCGGAGAGCACCACAGTTCTCCAAGCGCTAATCTCGCAGCGGTCCCCAGGCCTTGTTCCTGGGGTTTTTTCATGTTCAGGGGGCCGCCTCTGCTTCTTCCGGTTCTTCCGGCACAGGCAAGATGGGCTCTTCAGGTTCTGGTGCCGGTTCGGGCTCCGGCTCAGGTTCAGGCTCAGGTTCGAGCTCCGGTTCAGGCTCAGGTTCGGGCTCAGGTTCCGGCTCGGGTTCCGGTTCCGGCTCGGGCTCCGGCGCCGGTTCCGGTTCAGGCCGCGGTATCGGCTGCTGCGGCGGAGGACTCGGGGTGGGTGGTGGCGGCGGAATGGCACAGGGGGCCCAGCGGGTGGGCTTGGTGCCGACGATGAAGGCATCCACTTCCACCTGGGGGCAGCGTTCGTTGGCCAGAAGGCCGGTAAAGACATCGATCACAACACCCGTTTCGATGTTTTCCGGCACCGGGAATTCTTCGGCGGTCTCTGCGTTTTGGCTCTCCCCATCATCAGCTTCTCGTGGCTCCTGCAGCAGTTGCCGGGCCCCCTCCATAAACTGCAGCCACACCTCCCCTGCCAGCAGGCGGGGCCTTGCTTCCTCTTCGGCGGTTTCCGGCGTGTGCAGCAGCACCCCCACCAGCAGCTGGGGTGTATAACCCACCGCCCACTGGCTGCGGCCATCCTGGGCAATGCTGGCTGTGAGGGCCGCGGGGAAGTCCGCATCCAGCTGGCTGAGGCTGCCGTAGGCCAGGCCAGGGCTGAGCAGATCGGTGAGGAGGTAGGCCTGCTGCTCAGAGAGGATCTGCGCGGGGGTCTGGTCTTCCTGTTTCAGGACAGTTTTGTTGGTGCTGTCCCGCACTTCCTCATAGCCGCGCACCGGCTGGTACCGGCCGCTGTTTGCCGCAGGCAGGAAGGCTGCGGTGAGCTCAAGCAGGGAAAGCCCCTCCTTGAGCTCGCCCATGGCCAGGGCCAGGTCTTCCCGGTCTGGGTCCAGCTCAAGATCCACCGCCCGGGCCAGTTCGGCCACTTTTTCCAAGCCCAGTTCATTTAGTGTCCAGACCGCGGCATTGTGCAGGTCCATGGCCAGGGCGTGCTTCATGGTGATAGTGCCCCAGTAGCGGTCGCCGGCATTGTCCACCTGGAAGTCACCAAAGCGGCGCTGCACATCTTCCACCAGGTGGTTCACTGCCCAGTCTTCCTTCAAGCCCGCGGCGTAGATCAAGGGCCGCAGGGTGCTCCCCACCTGCTTCTGCCTGCTCACAGCCAGATTGGTGCTGTCCTCGGTATAGTCCCGGCCGCCCACCATGGCCAAGATGCGGCCATCGGGGCCCAGGGCCACCAGAGAACCATCTACTGCGGTTTCGCCGATGATGTCCTCCGCGAGGAGCTGCAGTTCACGGTGGAGGGTGGTGATAACCCGTAACCCTCCCTGGAATACCCGGTCTTCGCCCAGCTGCTTAGCGAGTTCGCGGCCCAGGTAAGCGGAGAAGTGGTGGGCGTAGCCCGGTTCCCTGCGCTCCAGTTCCAGGGGGGATTGGCTGGCCTGCTGCTCCGCTTCGGCATCGATGTGTCCCTGCTCCCGCATGGCCTGCAGGACCGAGGCGCGCAGCTCCTGAGCCCGGTCGGGGTTTTGGAAGGGTGAGGCGCTTTCGGGCTCTTGGATCAGGGCTGCCAGGAGGGCGCTTTCCGCCAGGTCCAGCTCCTGCACGGGTTTGTGGAAATAGGTTTGGGAAGCCGCTTCCATGCCCACCGCGCCTTCGCCGAAATAGGCTTGGTTCAAAAACATTTCCAGCCGCTCCCGCTCCGAGTAGCGGCGCTGGAGGACGGTGGGGAGTAGGGCCAGCTGCAGCCTGTTCCACAGGCCCTCGGGCTCGATCATCTGCCGGGCTAGATAGCCATTGATCTCCCGGGCATCGTGGGTAGACTGCACCGCCTGCCGCAGCTCCCGGGGCGCGGCATCCAGGGGTACATAGACCGGGCCCGTACCCAGCCGTTTGATCAGCCGCCCTTCTTGGTCGTACAGGGCTGCCCCCGGTAGGGGCCTTTGCTTTTCAAACTCGCTCACGGCCCGGTTGGCCCGGGCGTATAACCCCCCGCCAACCCCCAGGACGATGATTGCCACCAGTACGATAAGGATCAGAAGTAAATATCTTCTGCGCATGGACACAGCCTCCTTAAGAGCTAGTATTTGTCCTGGGGAGAACTTCCATGCACTGGGGTCGCGCAGTAGCCGAAGAGGCTCGAGAGCACGGCTTCCTGGGCAGGTATTTCGCCCGTTTTTGTCTAAGTACACCGTACCCCAATTCACTGGTTTTGGAGGGATCAGATCTATGGATATCAAGAAAATGTCCCTGCGAAGCATGGATGTTGCGAAGTTGAACCGGGAGAGGCTTAAGCAGTTGTTCCCTTCAGTGTTCGTGGAAACCGTAAACGAGCAAGGTGAATTGGTCGAAAGTGTGAATTTCGAGAGACTCAAAGCTGAGCTGGGAACATTCACAGAGCAGTTTGAGGACCGTCGGGAGAGATACGGCTTGGATTGGCCTGGGAAGAGAGATGCCCTCAAGGTAGTCCAAGAACCCTCCATCGCAACGCTTAAGCCTGACCGCCAAGAATCCGTGAGGTTCGACCAAACGAAGAACTTGTTTATTGAGGGCGACAACCTCGAAGTCCTAAGGCTTATGCAGAAGTCCTACTACGGAAAGATCAAGATGATCTACATCGATCCTCCGTACAATACAGGCAATGAGTTTATCTATCCGGACAACTACACCGAATCTCTAGAGACTTATCTGGCTTACGCAGGTTTGGTTGACGATCAGGGCCGCAAAGTTCTCCACCAACACACCGAGCGAAGGACGCTATCATACCAAGTGGTTGAACATGATGTATCCTAGGCTCTATCTCGCCAGAAATCTTCTGTCCGAAGATGGAGTCATTTTCATCTCCATTGATGATAATGAACTGAGCAATCTCTGCAAGCTTTGCGACGAGATCTTCGGGGAGGAGAACCGCGTAGCCATTTTCCCCTGGAGAAAGCGTACTGCGAAGAGTGATGTCCCCTTTGGGGTATCGCAAGATTTTGAGTGGATTGTGGTTTACGCCAAAGCAGGGTTTGAAGCTGGTTTCTTTATCAAGCGGAAGTACCACTACTCCGACGATTACGACGAAGGATGGCGCATAGCGGATCTCACGAAGCAGACTACAGCCCAGAAACGCCCAAACTCGTTTTTCACAATGGTCAATCCGAGGACAGGCGAGAAATACCCCGCCAATCCCAACCGGACGTGGTCTATTACTGCGGATACTTTCCAGGAGTACTATGGTAAGGGAAAGATAGTCTTCCCTGGTGACTACGATTTCCTCAACATCTCCAGGCCTGTTTTCCGGGTTTTCGAAAGCGAGGATAGGGCGAAGAATCTCGAGAGGTATGGAGTCGAAGAAGCCAAAAGGTCTGTTTCGACACTGTTGCCAGAAGATGTTGGTAGAACGGAAGACGGGACCAAGGAGGTCACCGATCTCTTTGGAAGTAAAGTATTCCCCTTTGCGAAGCCTTCCTCATTGATAAAGCACTTGATGAAAATGATTCCTGATGACGACTTTATTGTGCTAGATTTCTTTGCCGGATCGGCCACCACGGCGCAAGGGTGTTGGACCTGAATAAAGAGGATGGGTGCAACCGTCGGTTCATCATGGTACAGCTTCCCGAGCCATGCGAAGAAAACTCGGAAGCACTTAGAGCTGGTTTCAAGACCATTGCGGATTTGGCTAAGGAAAGGATCAGACTGGTTATCAGGAACATCCAGACGGAACAGAATGAAGCGAGGGCAGAGGCTGCCGAGGCGCTCCCGGAATTTAGCGAGGAAGTTCCCGAGCTAGACTTAGGCTTTAAGGTGCTGAAATTGGATAAGTCTAACTTCAGGATTTGGGATGGTTCCGATCCGGATATCTCTGAAGAGCTACTGATGCAGCAGTTGGACTTGCATGTGGACCACGTTGATCCGAACGCCACCGCAGAAGACATCCTATACGAACTGTTGCTTAAGGCTGGCTTTATGCTAACGGAACGGATAGAAGAAAAGCATATGGCTGGAAAGCTTGTCTATTCTGTCGCAGATGACGACCTGTTGATCTGCCTAGAGGATGAGATCACTGAGGAGCTCATCAAGGAGCTGGCTGCTGCCCAGCCCAAACAAGTGATCTGCCTGGATCGGGCTTTCGCTGGCAATGACCAGCTGAAGGCCAATGCAGTCTATACCTTCGCAGCCAAGGGTCAGGCGAAGGACGGAACAGGGCAGATAGTGTTCAAGACGGTATAGGGGGGATCGGGTTTGAAACTGAGATTTGATGCCACGCTCGATTATCAGCTAGAGGCCCTGGCAGCTATCACCGATCTCTTTGAAGGCATGGGGCCCGGTGGCGCGGGAAACGAGATCGGTTTCAGCTACGGAGCGCTCCAGTTAACAGAACTTGGTTTGGCCAATGACCTAGAGCTGGATCCCGATCTACTGCTGCGCAATCTCAGAGCCGTCCAAGAGCGAAACAACCCGCCCCAATCCGAACAACTTATTGCCTATAATGATCCCTATGGATTCTGCAACTTCTCCATCGAAATGGAGACCGGTACGGGTAAGACCTACGTCTATCTCCGCTCCATCTTCGAGCTCAATAAGCGCTATGGTCTGAAGAAGTTCATCATCGTCGTTCCGTCAATCGCCATTCGCGAAGGCGTCTTGTCCTCCATCAAACTGATGCGTGATCATCTGATGGGCTTGTACGATAATGTTCCGTTTGACTATTTTGTCTACGACTCCAAGGATTTGTCTAAGGTAAGACAATTTGCCATCAGCAACGAGATCCAGATTATGATCATCAACATCCAGGCGTTTCAGCGGGATGTGGGTGATGTGCAGGACTATGCGCAGCTCACCCCCGAGGAAGAGAAAAAACTGAACATCATCCATCGCGAGCAAGATCGCTTGTCGGGGCGGCGGCCCATCGAGTTTGTTCAAGCTGTGAGACCTGTGGTGATCATTGACGAACCCCAAAGCGTTGATACCACTCCCAAAGCCAAACGGGTAATCAATACCCTAAAGCCTCTGGTGGCATTCCGCTACTCAGCTACCCATGTGGAACCCTATCACATGATTTACAAGCTAGATCCAATTCAAGCCTACGATCTGGGATTGGTTAAACAGATTGAGGTTTCATCGGTTCAGGCTGAGCTTAACCACAATGAAACGTTCATCCGAATTGATGATATTGGCTATGCCAAAGGGGCCAAAACGCCCCACGCCAAGGCAACTATCCATGTGGACACCCCGAACGGACCGCGGGAGAAAAAGGTCACTCTTAAGCAGGGGGCTGATCTGAGCGATCTGACCAATCGCCCAGGCTACGAGGGATACATTGTGATCAACATCTGCGCTGAGCCAGGGTTGGAGCAGGTGGAATTCGCCAACGGTAGAGTACTCAGATTGGCCCAAGAAGAGGGCGGTATGGCTGATGAGATCATGAGGGTGCAGATTAGACAGACCATTGAGGAGCACCTGAAAAAGGAAAAACGCTTTAGGGATTTGGGGATCAAGGTGCTCTCTCTTTTCTTTGTGGACAAGGTGGCCAATTACAGGTGGTATGACGACGAGGGTAACCCGCACAAAGGAAAGATCGCACAATGGTTTGAAGAGATCTACGCAGAACTCGCCGCCCATCCCAATTACAAGGGGCTGCTGCCATATTCGGTTGAGGAACTCCACGGAGGGTACTTTTCGGTAGACAGGAAGAGGGGAAAGGTTGTTGGGCTCAAGGATACTTCAGGGCGTACAGCCGCCGATGAAGAGACTTACCAGCTGATCATGCAGGATAAGGAACGGCTTCTGTCGCCTTCGGAACCTTTGCGATTTGTCTTCAGCCATTCTGCACTCAAGGAGGGGTGGGATAATCCTAATGTCTTTCAGATCTGCTCCTTGCGGGAGATGGGTAGCGAAAGGGAGAGGCGTCAAACCATTGGCCGCGGCCTCAGGCTGGCAGTGGGGCACGATGGTGAGCGCATCTACGATCGGAGCATCAACAGACTGACCGTGATCGCCAGCGAGTCTTTCGAGCAGTATGCAGCTGGTCTACAGGTGGAGCTGGAAAAGGAAATAGGCGGCGGCTTCAAATTCGGACGCTTGCCAGATATTGCCTTTGCCAAGCTTCTCTTCCCGGAGACAGATCAGCCCATTGGTCAAGAGGCGTCCAAACGCATTTGGCAAGCCTTAGTTGACGATGGCTACCTTAATGAACACGGAGATCTGACCGACAACTTCACTCCCCATCAAAAGGGCTTCCAGCTGCGGCTGCCTCCCGAATTCCAATCCTTGGAGCCGAGTGTGCTTGAAGAGATGAAACGCTATACCTTCAGGGATCGGGTGATCGATGCCAGAGAACGCCGGAAGCTCAGGTTCAACAAGCGCATTGAGCTCAACGAAGACTTCAAAGCTCTGTGGGAGCGCATCAACAAGAAAACCCGCTATTCAGTGGAGTTCTCAACCGATGAGTTGATAGCCAAAGCGGCGGAAAAGATCAGGAACATGGATCCCATTCAGCCCCTCAGAATCCTCGTGGATAAACAGGATTTAGAAATAACGCTGGCAGGTGTGGAAAGAGGTCGAGTAAGCGATAGCCGGACCGTCTTCGTACGTGCCCACAAAAGGCTGCCGGACATCTTGGCCTTCCTGCAGAGGGAAACAGAACTAACGCGTGCAACGTTGGTTGAGATTCTGAAGCGATGCGGGAGGCTCAAGGAGTTCACCGTGAATCCCCAAGCTTTCATGACCGAAGTCGCCAAGTTGATCAAAGCTGCACTTCACGAGCTAGTTGTGGACGGTATCAAGTACGAGCAGATTGATGGCGAGGTCTATGAGATGCGGCTGTTTGAAGAATACGAGCTTGAGACTTATCTTTCCCGTCTCTACGAGGTGCAGCACAGCAGAAATGCTACCCCGTATGATTATGTTCCCTATGATTCGGAGGTCGAGCTCAAGATTGCTCAAGGACTGGATGAAAATGAGAAGGTGAGGTTCTTCTGTAAGCTTCCTTCATGGTTTGTAGTGCCCACACCCCTCGGGGATTACAATCCAGACTGGGCAGTGGTGACCGAGAATGACAGGAAGTTGTATTTAGTAAGAGAGACCAAGGATACCAAAGACCGCGGGAAGCGCCGTGAAGTCGAGAACCGGAAAATCGATTGCGGCCGCGCCCACTTTGCAGCTCTGGGTGTAAATTTCAAAGTAGCCACTAATATCCACGAAGTACTGGGCGAATAGGGGCACCGGACAGAGGTCAGCTTTGACAACCCCAGCTTCCCTGGGTATAATCAAACTAGAATTTTGAGCAACGCTGAAAGGACGGTAGCAATGGCGAGAATAGTGGAAGTCACGGATGCGAACTTTAAGAGCGAAGTTCTCGAGGCTGATCAGCCCGTTTTTGTAGATTTTTGGGCGGTGTGGTGCGGCCCCTGCCGCATGATTGCCCCTGTGTTTGAAGAGCTGAGCGAAGAGTATGCAGGCCGGATCAAGTTCGTGAAGGTCAATGTGGATGAGGTCACAGAGTCCGTGGCTGCATACGGGATCATGAGCATCCCTACGTTGATGCTCTTTAAGGGCGGGCAGCCCATTGAAACCCTGGTGGGCGTGCAGCCCAAGGAGAGGTTAGTTGAGGTGTTGGACAGCCACCTGTAAAAATGCGTCCCGAGGTAAAAGGCGGCAGCTGAAAAGCTGCCGTTTTTGCTGCAAGACTACCTCCCGTCGGGCGGAGGGAGTTGCCCGAGAATCCGAGGCATGGGTGCTTAAGGCTTGGATTGTACAGTAAACGCCCCGAATGGACACAACCCGAAAACCTAGATGCTTTGTTTATCTGTAAACGCTAACATAAAACTGATCCATTTTTGGGGAAAGCGCTGACGTAAAAGTGATCCACTCTGATCAAATTCCTGTACATTGAAGGTACCACCACTTCGTGTACAGGAGGTAAGGAGATGATCAAAGTGGATCAGTACCAGCT
>NZ_JBHGXH010000300.1:0-44936 GCF_041936445.1 Candidatus Darwinibacter acetoxidans
TGGCTTCGCCCTTCACCAATTTGATCAAGGTGTAGGTGATAAAGCCCCCGGCAATTCCGTAGGAGATGCTGTAGCAGAGGGCCATGAACACACCGGCGAAGAAGGCAGGTACCGCCTCTTCGAAGTTGGTCCACTTCACTTCCGCAAAGGAAGCCAGCATCATGATCCCCACGATGATCAAAGCCGGCGCCGTGGCCGCGGAGGGAATGGCGCTGATGGCCGGGGCAAAAAAGGCGCTCAGGAAGAAGAGGACGGCCACAACAACGCTGGTGAGGCCGGTTCTTCCGCCGGCACCGATGCCCGCCGCGCTTTCCACGTAGGTGGTGGTGTTGGAAGTTCCAAACAGGGCACCGATGGAAGTGGCTGTGGCATCGGCAAAGAGGGCCCGGTCCATCTTGGACTTAAAGCCGGAGCTGGTCTCCAGGGCCTTCATATCCTCAGCGGAGAAGATGCCAGCCCTCCGCCCTGTGCCGATGAAGGTGCCGATGGTGTCAAAGGTGTCGGACAAACTGAAGGCAAAGATGGTCATGAGAACCAAAGGCAGCTTGCTGGGATCGCTGAACAGGGAGAGCAGCCCCGGATTGCCGAAGGCGGCTCCGAAGGTTGTGCCCAGCTCCGAAAAGGCCTGGGACAGGCTGACCGTCTGGCCCACCTGGGTTACGCCAAAGGGGATGCCCAAAAGCGTGGTGATGATAATCCCGATGAAGATGGCGCCCCGCACGCCCCTGATCAGCATGATGATGGTGATGGCCAGGCCAAAGAGGGTGAGCAGCACCGAAGCGTTGTTTAGGGGTACCAGTTCAGGTATGCCGGCTGCGAAGCTCAACAGCCCCGCGTTTTGCAGGCCGATGTAGGCGATGAAGATACCGATACCGCCGCCGATGGCGTTTTGCAGCCCTTCGGGGATGCAGCGGATGATCAGCTTGCGGATCCTGGTTACGGTGATGAAGATGTTGATCAGCCCGCAGATAAAGACCATGGCCAAGGCTTCCTGCCAGGTAAAGCCGAGGCTGAACACTACGGTGAACGTGAAGAAAGCGTTGAGCCCCATCCCCGGCGCCTGGGCGTAGGGGACGTTGGCAAACAGGCCCATAACTAAAGTGCCGATGATGGCCGCAGCAATGGTGGCCAAAAAGACTGCTCCCCAGGGCATGCCCGTCTGGGACAGGATGTCCGGATTAACCATGATGATGTAGGCCATGGCAAAGAACGTGGTTAATCCCGCCAGAATCTCAGTGCGAACATTAGTGCCGTTTTCCTTCAGCTTGAAAAAACTCTCCATTGACTTCTCATTCCTCCGCCTCTAGATTGGATTTGCCTTTATCTTATGGAAAGGGTGAACCTTTCCATACAGCCCTGGAAAAACAAAAAAACTCATCGAGTGCTCGACAAGCTGCAGGAAAGATCAGCAAGGGGAAAGCCCTTACTGACAAGCGCTTATAGGTCACTCATAGCGTAGGCGGTATAGGCCGCCACGTAGAAACTCCTGCACCAAATTTGCAGGCTTATATGAGTTATGTGCAATGATAGTTCTAAAATATCACAGGTCTTGTCCCCTGTAAAGAAGAGTTCTCCATCCCCGGTGAAAAACCTGCCGGATAGCCTTAAGAACTTGTTAAGAGGAAGGAATGGAGGGGGTGGAGAATAGGATAGGAAACACCTTGAGGGGGGCAAGGCCATGAAATTCGGGTATTTTGACGATGCGCAGCGGGAGTATGTGATCACAACTCCCTTAACTCCCTATCCCTGGATCAACTACCTGGGCTGTGAGGACTTTTTCAGCCTGATCTCCCATACCGGCGGCGGCTATTCCTTCTACCGGGATGCGCGCCTGAGGCGCCTGACCCGCTACCGGTACAACAACATACCCCTAGATGAGGGCGGCCGCTGCTTTTACATCAAAGACGGGGAAGATATCTGGTCACCCAGCTTTAGACCCATGAAAAAAGAGCTCTCCTTTTACGAGTGCCGCCACGGCCTGGGTTACACCAAGATCACTGGGGTGAGGGGCGATATCCGGGCCGAGCAGCTCTTTTTTGTGCCCCTGGATGCCAATTGCGAAGTGATCCAGCTTCGCCTGAGCAATGAAAGCGGGGAAGTTAAGGAGCTTGCCCTTTTTTCCTTCCTGGAGTTTTGCCTCTGGGATGCCTGGGACGATCAGACCAACTTCCAGCGCAACCTTTCCACCGGGGAGGTGGAAGTGGAAGGCTCCGCCATCTACCACAAAACCGAATACCGGGAGCGGCGGAACCACTATGCCTTTTTCTCGGTAAATGCGGAGCTGGCTGGCTTTGACACCGACCGGGAAAGCTTTTTGGGCCTCTACAGGGGCCTGCACGAACCCCAGGTGGTGCTGGAGGGCAGGTCCCGCAATTCTCTTGCCAGCGGCTGGGCACCCATCGCCTCCCACCACCTCAGGCTGAACCTATCTCCCGGTGAAAGCAAAACCTATATCTTCCTCCTGGGCTATGTGGAAAACCCCAAGGAGGAAAAATGGGCCGCGCCCGGGGTGATCAATAAGGAGCGGGCGCATCGGATGCAGGCCCGCTTTGAGCGGGAAGAGCAGGTTGCGGAGGCTTTTCAGGAGCTTAAGGCCTACTGGGACGGGCTTTTAGGGAAATACCAGGTGGAAAGCGGCGAGGAAAAGCTGGACAGGATGGTCAATATCTGGAACCCCTACCAGTGCATGGTCACCTTTAACCTTTCCCGCAGCGCCTCCTATTTTGAATCGGGCATCGGCCGGGGGATCGGCTTTCGCGATTCCAACCAGGATCTTTTGGGCTTTGTGCACCAGGTGCCGGAGCGGGCCAGACAGAGAATTCTCGATCTGGCCTCCACCCAGTTCCCCGATGGCAGCGCCTACCACCAGTACCAGCCCCTGACCAAGCGGGGCAACCACGCCATCGGCTCCGGCTTCAACGACGATCCCCTCTGGCTGATTGTGGGCACCGCCGCCTACATCAAGGAAACGGGTGACTTTTCGATCCTGGATGAAGAAGTGCCCTTCGACAGCGATCCCGAAAACGCCGCGAGTCTCTTCGAGCATCTGAAGCGCTCCTTTTACCATACGGTGAACAACCTAGGTCCCCACGGTCTGCCCCTGATCGGAAGGGCGGACTGGAACGACTGCCTGAACCTCAACTGCTTTTCCCAAGAGCCCGGGGAATCCTTCCAGACCACCGGGCCCTCGGAAGGTCCGGTGGCGGAGTCGGTCTTCATCGCCGCGCTCTTTGTCTATGCCGCCGCGGACTTCATCGAGCTCTGCCGAAGGCGCGGTTTGGCAGAGGAGGCGGAGGAAGCTGCCCGGCACCGGGAGCGGATGGTCCAGGCCGTTTTAGAGCACGGCTGGGATGGGGAGTGGTTCCTCCGGGCGTACGATGCCTTTGGGGAAAAGGTGGGAAGCAGAGAGTGCCAAGAAGGCCAGATCTTCATCGAACCCCAGGGCTTTTGCGTGATGGCCGGGATCGGTGTGGAGGGCGGCCTAGCCCAGAAGGCCCTTGATTCAGTGGCGAGGCTCTTGGAAACCGAGCACGGGATCATCCTGCAAACCCCCGCCTATTCCCGCTACTACCTGAACCTGGGGGAGATCTCTTCCTACCCGCCGGGCTACAAAGAAAACGCGGGCATCTTCTGTCACAATAATCCCTGGGTGATGATCGCGGAAACGGTGATCGGCCGGGGCGGGCGCGCCTTTGAGCTGTACAAAAAGATCTGCCCCGCCTACCGGGAGGAAATCTCCGAGCTGCATCGGCTGGAGCCCTACGTCTACGCCCAGATGATCGCAGGGCGGGATGCCCCCAACCACGGCCAGGCCAAAAACTCCTGGCTCACGGGCACGGCTGCCTGGAACTACGCGGCCATCTCCCAGGCTATCCTGGGCATCAAACCGGACTACGATGGACTGCGCATCGACCCCTGCATCCCCCCGGAGTGGGAAGGCTACAAGGTGCGCCGGGAGTTTAGGGGCGCAGTTTACCATATCACCGTGCGCAATCCCCACGGGGTGAGCAGGGGTGTGGCCCAAATCACGGTGGATGGCCGGGAAATTGAGGGTAACCTTGTGCCCGCCTTTCCCGGCGGGGAGCATCAGGTGGAAGTGGTTTTGGGTTGAGCGGGCTTCCCATCGGGTGGAAATTGCCCCCGGACCTGGGGAGGATGCTGGGGGTTGATGTGGAACTAAGGGAAGAGGGTAAGAGCTTAGTTTGCTGTTGAGAGGAGCTGCGCGATGGCGGGGAAGATCCTGATCTTAGGAGAGTGTCTGGAGGAGGTAAAAAGGGCCGGTGTGCTGGGAGGTTACCCGGTTTTGGCCTGCAGCAGCTGGGCTGAAGCCGCTTCTCAGCTCCAGACCCACTCCGACATCCAGCTGATTGTCCTCTGCCGGGAGCAGCGGGACCAGGACAGCTTTGACCTGGTCAGGCAGCTGGAGGCTGCCCAGCCGGGGCGGAAGATCCCCATTGTGATCGCCTATGACGAGGAAGGTCTGCTGCAGGTGCTCACCAGCGCCAGTTCCCACCACACCGGTCTGCTCCACGCCATCTTCAACCAGAGCTCCCTGGGAATTGCCGTGGGTCTGGCCCTGGAGCCGGGGGAGTATGGGGGCGGGTTATATCCCATGGTCAATGACGCCTTCCTCAAGATCACCGGCCGTACCCGCGGGGAGCTTGTGGAGCTGGGCTGGGAGCGGATCGTCCATCCCCAGGATGCGCTTGTAGCCAGGGAGCAGCGGCAGCTTTTGGAAAAGGGAGCCATCTCCAGCTACAGCCTGGAGCAGCGCCTGCTGCGCCCCGATGGAACAGAGGTCTGGGTAGAGCTCACCGCCGCCCCCTTTGAACAGCCGGGGGTGGAGCGCCCCCGGATCATCTACATGATCAAGGACATCTCCGACCGCAAGGCGGTGGAAGGGCGCCTTTCGGAAAGCGAGCGCAGCAAGGCGGTCCTGTTGAAGAACCTGCCGGGCATGGCTTACCGCTGCCTGGTGGACCGGGATTGGACCATGCAGTTTGTCTCCGAGGGCTGCGAGGAGCTCACCGGCTACACGGCAGAGAGCCTCCTCGATAGCCGCGATCTTTCCTTCAACGATCTCATCGCCCCTGAATACCGGGAGGTGCTCTGGCAGAAGTGGCATGAAGTCCTCCCCGAGCGGCGCTCCTTTGAGTTTGAATACGAGATCATCACCGCCAGCGGGGAGCGCAAATGGGTTTTGGAGATGGGGCAGGGGGTGTATAACGACGCGGGGGAAGTGGAGGCCCTAGAGGGCATCATCATCGATATTACCCAGCGTAAGGAGAGCGAGCTGCAGCTTAAGCGCATCAGCGAGCTGGATCTGCTCACGGGCCTTCCCAACCGCCGGGCCCTGCGGGCGGTGATGGCCGCGGACAGCGAAAGTGGGCACTATCCTAAGCGGGCTGTGGTCTTGTTCAATCTGCGCCGGATCAACACCATCAACGCCATTTACGGATTTGGTTTCTGCGAGTTTTTGCTGCGGGCGGTGGCCCAGCGCCTTGCGGCCCATACCACAGCCACCCGCCGTTTGTATCTGGCTGCCTACGGGCGCTTCGCCTTTTACATCCAAGAAGCCCTCACTAGGGAAGAGCTCATCCAGTTCTGCACCGAAGTGGTGGAGACCCTAAAGGAGATCGATATTGTCAACACCTACGGCTGCGGAATCGGCATCCGCCAGCTGGAGGGGGAAGTGCTGGAACCGGAAGACTGCATCCATGATGCCGCCATCGCCGCGCAGCGGGCCGACCGCAGCCGGCCCTTTGCCTACCGCTTCTTCGATCAAGATCTGGCCGCGGAGCTGAACCGGCTGAGTGAGATCGAAGAGCTGCTCTTCCGGGTGGCCTACGGGGAGTGGGAAGAGGCACTCTTTTTAGAATACCAGCCCATCATCGATGCGGCCACGGGGCGCATCTACGCCTTTGAGGCCTTGGCCCGGCTGGACGGCGGTCCTTTAGGTGTGATTCCCCCTGGGGAGTTTATCCCCCTCGCGGAAGAGAACCAGCTCATTGTGCCCTTAGGCAAGATCATCGCCCGCAAGGCCCTGGGCTTTCTCCGCAGCCTGGCGGAGCTGGGCTATAGAGGTTTTCGCATTTCCATCAACGTCTCCGCCATCCAGCTGGCCCAGGATGGTTTTGAGGAGGAGGTCTTTGCCCTGATCGAGGAAGCGGGTATCCAGCCGGAGCAGCTCTGCCTGGAGATCACCGAATCGGTCTTTGCCCAAAACTACGCCTCCCTCAACGAGAAGCTGGCCAGGTTCAGGCAGGCGGGGATCGTTGTGGCCATCGACGATTTCGGCACTGGTTATTCCTCTTTAGCCCGGGAGCAGGAGCTCAACGTGAACTGCCTGAAGATCCACAAGGCCTTCATCGACCGGGTCACGGAGGTGAGCGAAGATCAGGTGATCGCCGGGGACATCATCTCCATGGCCCACCGCCTGGGCCACCTGGTGGTGGCGGAAGGGGTGGAGCAGGAAGCCCAGAAGGAGTACCTGGTTAAGCACGGCTGCGATTTCCTCCAGGGGTTCCTCTTTTCCCGGCCGGTGGGGGAAGCGGAGGCGGTGGCTTTACTGGCGCGCCTGAACCGCTAGGGCCGGGCAGGAGTTGACTGGTGGGTGCCGAAGGTAGTTGGGGCGTTATTGACGCGCGCTTTTTCTTAAGGAGGGGTTTTGTGGAACCGATCAAGGAATTCGCCCTCACCTATCTGGGCAGGGCAGTCTTGGGAGTTGCCATCTGGATTATCGGGAGGAAACTGATTGGGCTGGTGCTGACGCTCCTGGAGCGGCGCTTGGCCAAGGTGCACATTGATGAATCTTTACGTACTTTCCTTGGCACCATGGCCCAGGTGGCCCTGCAGGTCCTGCTGGTCATTACGGTGGCCGCCACCTTTGGCATTGAGATCACCACCTTCGCGGCCATTGTGGGCGCGGCCTCCCTGGCGGTGGGCCTGGCCTTCCAGGGCAGCCTGGCCAACTTCGCCGGTGGGGTTTTGATCCTGCTGCTAAAACCCTTTAAAGTGGGGGATTATATTGAAGCGGCGGGCTACAGCGGCACGGTGCGGGAGATCCAGGTTTTCCACACCGTTTTGCAGACCCCGGATAACCAAAAGGTGATCATCCCCAATTCAGATCTATCCAACGCCAGCGCGATCAACTACTCGGCCTACGACACCCGCCGGGCCACAGTCAAAGTGCCCATCTCTTTTGACTCCGACTTTAAGCGGGCTAAAGAGGTGGTGCGCCAGGTGGCGGAAAACCATCCCCTGATCCTCCAGGAACCGGCCCCCGCGGTGGTCATGGGGGAACTGGGGGATCACGGGCCTGTTCTTTACGCCCGGGTGTGGGCGCAGCGCTCCGATTACTGGTCCATGTACTTTGACTTCCTGGAACAGGTGAAAGATGCCTTAGAGGAGGCGGATATCGAGATCCCCTACAACCAGCTGGATGTGCACGTTAAAACCCAGGCTTAAGCCTAATCGTCATCATCTTCAGCGGGGTCCCCATCAACTTCCAGCTCGATCCGGCGCGCATAGCCATCCTTCAGCTCATACTCTAACTCAAACTCTTTAACCTCCAGCTCATCGAGGTCTAAATGCTCCAGGGCCGCCTGGATGATGGCCAAGGGCCGTCCTTCCTCCAGGTGAGGCAGCGCTTCCACAAAGAGCCGCACTGCTTCCTCTGGGTCAGCACCCCGGGTGCTGAAGGCTCGGCCTCCGCTGGAGTAGCTCATCTCCAGCTCCTCCGGGGCCCGGAGTTCGATTTCCAGTTCTAGGCTCTCCACCGTTTCCAGGGAGTTCTCCGCCGCGGTGACCTGGGACTGCAGCAGTTCCGGCTGGGCCGCCTGCCGGCGCAGCCCCTGCACCGCCGCGGCCGCGAGCAAGATCACAAAGACCAGGAGTGGAATGCAGCGTTTGATGTTCATGGCTTACCCCTTCCCCTTATTTACTAAAAAGTCTGCCCCAATTCCCCTCCGCAGTTGCATTCTGCCCCGGAGCTGCCGGGGACAGCACTTATCATCGTTGTTGGAAAGGTAGGGTAGTTCGTTGAACATCCTCGTTGGTTATCTTAAGAATAATACGCAAGCGGTACTTCCCATCGCCCTCATCGTTTTGGCTTTACACTTCACCTTAGTGCCCCTGGCCTTTCCAGTGGTGGTCAGGTTCCTGGTGGGTGCCGTCGCTTTGATTGTGGGCCTTTCCATCTTCTTCGTGGGGGTGGATATCGGCATCTCACCCTTTGGCCAGGTGACCGGAACTTCCCTGGTGAAAACGGACAAGCTCTGGCTGTTCCTTTTGGCCGGCGGCCTTTTGGGGTTTTTCGTCTCCGTGGCCGAGCCGGGGCTGGTGGTTTTGGTCAACCAGATTGAGTTCGTCACCGCAGGCGGCATTGCCGCCCGTACTTTGCTGGCGGTGATCCCCACGGGCTTTGGCCTCATGATTGCCCTGGGCTTTGCCCGGGTATTCCTGCATGTACCCATGCGCAGTTTTTTCACCGTCGGCTACGGACTCATTTTGGTTTTAGCCTGGATCACCTCCCGCACCTCGCCGGAGTTTTTGGCCATCGCCTTTGACTCCTCCGGCTCGGTCACCGGGATCTTGGTTGTACCCTTCATCATGGCCTTGGCGGTGGGCATCTCCAGGCTGCGCAAAGACAGCAAGCAGGCCGAGGAAGACAGCTTTGGCCTGGTGGGCGCGGGTGCAGTTGGACCTATTCTCGCCGTGATGCTCATGAACCTGATCAGGCCCATTAAGGAATACCCCTTGATCAGTTTGGAGCCTGTCCAGGCGGAGGTGGGCCCGGTCATGGGCCAGTTTTGGGGAGTTTTGCCCGGGGCTATCCGGGACAGCGTCATCGCCCTTTTGCCCCTGGCCATCTCTTTCCTCTTGCTGCAGAGATTTCTCCTGAAGCTGGAGAAGAGGCAGTTTCGGCGCATGGCCAAGGGCTTTGCCTACACCCTCGTGGGGACGCTCCTCTTCTTTTTGGGGGTGAACGGCGGCTTTATGGAGGTGGGGAGCCAACTGGGGTACCTTTTGGCCTCCCTAGATAACAAGCTTTGGCTTTTGCTCACTTCCTTTGTCCTGGGTTTTGTGACCATCGTGGCTGAACCTTCCGTGTATGTACTCACCCGCCAGATTGAAGATGTGACCAGCGGTTACGTGAAGCGTTCCGCGGTGGTGGGGGCCCTGGCCCTGGGGGTGGGGACAGCGATTTTGCTCTCCTCCATCCGCATCTTGGTCCCCGGGCTCACCCTCTGGCACATTCTCCTGCCCGGCTATCTAGCCGCCCTGGTTTTGGCCCGTTTTGTCCCCAAGCTTTTTGTGGGCATCGGCTTTGATGCGGGCAGCGTGGCCACGGGGCCCCTGACCACCACCTTCATCCTGGCCTTCGCCCAGGGAGCCGCGGGGGCCTTTGAGGGGGCGGACCTTCTCCGGGACGGGCTGGGCATGATCGCCCTTGTGGCCATGGCGGGGATTGTCACCCTCCTGGCCTTGGGCGCGGTCTTCCGGGTGAAGTCTAGGTAACAAGGAGTTGAGGTGGATGCAGCAGACCAGGTCTGGGGAGCAGGAGTACGAACTGCTTTGCGTGATCGTGGATTTTGGCCTGGGGAGCAAAGTGGTGAGCATGGCCAAGAAAAACGGGATCAGCGGCGGCACCATCGCCCTGGGGCGGGGCACGGTGAGCGGACGTTTGGCAGAGCTTTTGGGCCTGACCGACACCCGCAAGGAGATCGTGTTTCTAGCTGCCAAGAAGCTTTTGGGACGCAACGCCCTGAAGATGTTCGCCGATGAGCTCCACTTGAACAAGCCCAAAGGCGGCATCGCCTTTGC
This sequence comes from Candidatus Darwinibacter acetoxidans, assembly GCF_041936445.1. Taxonomy (NCBI): domain Bacteria; kingdom Bacillati; phylum Bacillota; class Clostridia; order Candidatus Darwinibacteriales; family Candidatus Darwinibacteriaceae; genus Candidatus Darwinibacter; species Candidatus Darwinibacter acetoxidans. The sequence goes on from NZ_JBHGXH010000300.1 coordinate 9,826, forward strand.
CATGCCTTTAGGGGCCTTTCTGGGCACAGGCAGCTACGCATACGAGTTTAGAACCCAAAGGGGAGGTGCAGGCGGCATGTACCGCGCTGTCTTCGTTGTGGTGGACAAGGGCCGGGGGGAAGAGGTGATGGATGTGGCCCGGGCCGCGGGAGCCAAGGGCGGCACCATCATCAACGCCCGGGGGTCCAGCATCCATGAAACCAGGAGGTTCCTCAATTTGGAGATCGAACCGGAAAAGGAGATGGTGCTCATCTTGGCCCGCCCGGAGCTGGCCGATGCCATCGTGGTGGCGGTGCGGGATGAGCTGAAGATCCACGAACCGGGCAGGGGCATCATCTTCGTGCAGGATGTGAGTGAGGTCTATGGTGTGGTGGAGGATTAGGGGGCAGGGCCTGCTCGGGGTGTGGATAGTGGCGGTGCTGCTCCTTTGCTTGGAGTCAGTTCCCTGCTTGGCTGCGGAAACTGTGCAGCGGGCCCAGGTGGTGGCCAGCTATCCCCATGATCCCGCGGCCTTTACCCAGGGGCTGGTTTTCGCCGGGGGCCTGCTCTACGAGGGCACGGGACTGTACGGGGAGTCCTCCCTGCGCAGGGTGCGCCTGGCAGATGGAGAGGTGCTGCAGCAGGTGGACCTGGAGAGCCGCTTTTTTGGTGAAGGGATTGCCCTGCTTAGAGGTAGGATCTTCCAGCTGACCTGGCGGGAGGGCACGGGGTTCATCTACGATCTGGAGAGCCTGGAGAAGATCGGTGAATTTACCTACCCCGGTGAAGGCTGGGGCCTGACCACAGACGGGACTTATTTGATCATGAGTGACGGGAGCAGTTTGCTCCGTTTTTTGGATCCAGAAACCTTGGAGCCCGTGGGCACACTGCAGGTTAGATCAAGCCGCGGTGAAGTTACCCTCCTGAACGAGCTGGAGTACATCAACGGCGAGATCTGGGCCAACATCTGGCTGAGCAGCGTGATCTGCCGCATCGATCCCCAGAGCGGCCAGGTTCTGGGCTGGATCGATCTGCAGCAGCTCAGCGCCGCGGAGCGGGAGGGCAATCCCGGCGCGGATGTGCTCAACGGAATTGCCTGGGATGCTGAAGCCGAGAGGATCTTCGTCACCGGCAAGCTCTGGTCCAGGGTTTATGAAATCCGGTTGGTGCCTGCAGATTAGCTATGGAAAAAGCAGGGAAAGCGCCGCCCCACGGTGAATAGAGTGCAGCAGAAAAGCTGAGTAGAGGGAGTTTGCCATGGGGCTAAGGCGGCGCTGGAGAGCTATGGTGGACAAGCACACCCAAGGAACAGTCCTGGGGGTTTTGGTGCTCTTGATCTGTATCGCCAGCGGCTGCGCCTTCTGGCTGTCCTTCCAGCGCGTGGCCGGCATCTACTTGCACGAGATGGAACGCATCGTCCGGGAGATGCAGGAGGACTTCCTCCAGGTGAGCGTGGATAACCTGGTACTGGAAATCCAGGGGTTGAAGGAAGCGGAGCTCCAGCGCTTGGCGAACCTTGCCGCCGGGCGCAGGCAGCTTTTCGAGTTAGAGCTTGCCCTTGACCCCGCAAGGCTGCCCAGCTCCTTCCGGGAACTTATGGAAGGGACGCCGGAGCTAACCGGGGTGCTCTGGAACAGGGCCACAGGTGAGCTCCTCTATGGCGCCGGCGAGCTGCGGGGTGGGGATCCCGCGGTTTTCTTCGCCTTCTACGAAGAGCTGGTGCATGGGGATCTGGAGGCCCTGTGGGGGGTGAGCCGCAGCTTTCTAGAAGCCCGCCTCAGGGAAGCCGTGCGGGAGCAGCTGGCCCGGCAGCAGCTTGGGCGGGGCATGTGGCTTTCCATCAGCAAAGGGCCGGGAGGCGCAGAGCCAGACCAAGGCCTCAGCTATTCCCGCTGGTACGAGGAGTTTGGCTGGCGGATCACCATGGGGGTGCACCCGGCGGAGCTCCAGGGTTACCTCTCCCCGGGGGAGGCTGCGGGGGGAAAGCTCCTGGTGCTCCTTTCCCTGCGCCTGGTGCTGATCCTGGTCCTTGTGGTGGTGGCCGCCCTGGGCCTGGTGGTCTTGGTGGAATACCTCTTCTTCCGCCGGCACACCGACCAGCTGGAGCTGGCGGTGAGCGAGGATCTGCTCACGGGGGCGAAAAGCCGTCGGGCCGGTGTGGAGGCTTTGAGCAGTGCCTTCGCCGCCTTTCAAGGGGGGGAGGAGAGCCCCGATCTTTTCATGTTCGATCTGGACCGCCTCAAGCAGATCAATGATTCCTACGGGCACTCCGCGGGCGATCAGGTGCTCCAGATGGTGGCCGCCGCGGTGCGGCGGGCTTTGGGGGGCGCCGGCGAGATCATCCGCTGGGGTGGAGATGAGTTTGTGGTGCTGGCCTGGGGCCAGGGTCCACAGCTGGGCGAGAGCATGGTCCAGGCCGTTTCCGCCCTATCCTTCAGCTTTGACGGGGAGCTTGTGCAGATCTCCATTTCCCTGGGAGCGGCCCGCTTTGAGCCCGGTGATCAGAGCTTCCAGGAGGCCCTGGAGCGGGCGGATCAGGCTTTGTATGTGGTTAAGCGGGCCAAAAGAGAGGCCCTGGAACGCTGAGTAAAGGAGGATCAGTATGTCCAGTTCTTTTTTGGAGCTAGTGGCCAGGCGCCATTCGGTGCGCACCTTCAGCCCTAAGCCGGTGGAAAGGGAGAAGATCCTTAAGGTTCTGGAGGCGGCGAGGCTCGCCCCCAGCGCGGTGAACTACCAGCCCTGGCACTTTATCGTGGCCACCGATGATGCTTTACGGGCGGAACTCTGCGGGGCCTACCGCGGGGAGTGGCTGCAGGCGGCCTCGGTACTTATTGTGGCCTGCGGGGATCACCAGAAATCCTGGAAGCGCCGGGACGGGAAGGATCACTGCGATGTGGATGTGGCCATCGCCGTGGACCACCTGATCCTGGCCGCTGCAGAGCTGGGCCTGGGCACCTGCTGGGTATGTGCCTTCGATGCCCAGCGGGTGCGGGAAGTTTTGGACCTCCCGGAACATCTGGAACCCATTGTCCTCATCCCCCTGGGCTACCCTGGGGAGGGTCCTGTGCCCCAGAAAAAGCGCCAGGCCTTGGAGGAGATGGTGACCTGGAACCGGGGCTAGAGCCCTTGAGGGAAGGGGTGGAGAAGATGGCTGGCTACCTTAGTGATAGCTGTGCCCACTGCCGGGGGGCGGTGGAGCCCGGCAAACCCATTGTGGTCTGTCCCAGCTGTGGGGCGGTCCTTCACGAGGGGTGCTGGCGGGGCCACGGCGGCTGCTCCAGCTGCGGCTGGCGGGAAAGCCCCGAGCCCACCAAACGCTGCCCCTACTGTCGGGAACTGATCCACGGGGAAGCGGTGATCTGCAAGCACTGCCGCAGCAGCCTCCAGGCTGCCCCGGGATCCGGGCAAGGCCAGGAGGGCCTTGTTGCCGCGGCCCTGCGGGCCGGCTGGCGGGGTTTCACCTCCCGGGCGGGGCTGCATGTGGGGATCTTTCTCTTCGGGGTGGCGATGGTTCTTCTGGCTGCCCTTTTGGCCTACGGTCTGTTCGGCAGCTACCGGTATTACCCCTTGAGGCGCGGCGTAGGCTACTTCCTGAGGATGGCGCCTGGCTCGGCTTTGCTTTTTGGCCTCGGGGTTTATCTGGCGCTGCAGTGGCTCTTGGTGGGGCTGGTGAAGATCCACAGCGCCCTGGCGGCAGGTCAGCCCGCCACCTTCGGACAGCTGTTCAGCGGCGGCGATCGCCTGCTCCCCTTCGTGGGCGCTTCGCTGTTCACGGGCCTCCTGGCGGATCTGGCCTGGGACCTGTGGCCTGGGGTGGGCATTGCGGTCATGATCTTTTTGGTTTTTGTGCCCTATCTCGTGGTGGCCCACGGCTTGGGCCCCCTGCGGGCCATGAATGTCAGCGTGCAGCTGGTGCTGAACAACTTCGGCTCCGTGCTGGGCTTTGTAGTTGTGGGGGCGGTGCTGATCGCGGTGGGGGTGTTCCTGGCCGGTTTGGGAACCATCGTCACCGGGCCCATCGTCGGCATCGGCACAGCGCATCTCTGCCGCAACCTGTTGGCACGTTGGGATGGATAGAAAAAAGCCGGGCAGCCCACTTAGCCCGGCTTTATGATCTACTTTGGCGGCGGGCAGCCCCCGGCAGCCGCCGCCATGCTTTTTGCTGCTTGTCCTTGGGGGTTGGCGCCTTTTTCTCCCGCCTGCTCCCGGCGGTCCTCGATCCTGCCTCCTGGAGCTTGCCTGCAGCTTCCAGTTCATAGATGTTGTGGTCGTAGTGGAAAAACAAGTTCTGCACCTCCCTTGACCGGTTCTACCCCTAGTTTAGCTCCTGGCTTGGGCGTAGTCCCCGGTCAAGGGATGGTTTTTGCAGCAGGCCTTGCGGCTGAGATAGGCTCCGCCTAGAGCAGTTCCTTGACTGCCTTCAGCGCCGCCGCGTAGTCGGGATGGGAGGAGATCTCTTCCAGGTACTCGGTGTAGCGGATAATGTTGTCCTGATCCAAGACCAAAACAGCCCGGGCCAACAGGCGCAGCTCCTCAATGAGCACACCGTAGGCCTCGCCGAAGGAGACATCGTAGTGGTCGGAGAGGGTAACCGCCTGCTCCAGACCTGCCGCACCGCACCAGCGCTTCTGGGCAAAGGGCAGATCGACGCTCACGGTGATGGCCACCGCGCCCGGAAGTCCACTGAGCTCTTCGTTGAAGCGCCTGGTCTGGGCATCGCACACCCCCGTGTCCAGGGAGGGGACGATGCTCACGAGTTTCACCTGCCGGCCGAAATCCCCCAGGGTCTTGGGGTTGAACTCGTTATCCACCAACCGAAAGTCCGGCGCCTGCTGGCCCACGTTCAGCCTGGGGCCCCGTACACTTAGTTCTTGACCTTTCATTTTCACCTTACGCTTTTCCATGGTTTGGCCTCCTTTCGCCAATTAATCCTTACTTCGCCGCTAAGGAATGGTTTTCCTCCTTGGTTTGGAAAAATGTGCAAGATCCTACTCCAGGCGGAGGAGAAGTCCTCTCGCAGCCCCTGGGCAGGGGAAGCGGGGGTGGGTAGACTGGAGGCAGGACCAAGAAGGGAAGTGAACAGCATGCTCTTTTCCACAAAGCAGCCGGCGGGGGAGTTTCCCCTGGACCCGGAGATCAAGAGCCTCGCGCTGCGGGGGTATAACGGTGGGATTCTCTGGGAACCCCTGGCTGGCGGAAAGCCCCGGGTGGTGGCGGAAAAGTCAGCCGGGGGGCTGAGCCGGGGGAGTGTAGAAAGGATCTTGGCCGAGATCAAAGTGGTGGAAGAGCGCCAAGGGGAGCGCCTCCTGCTGCGGGCGGAGGGGCCCCAGGGAGCCTGGGGAGTGTTCAGCAGCCAGGTGCGCTTCACCATCTACGCGCCTGGGGAGTAGCCTAAGGAGCTGGCGGCCAAAACTTCCAACGGAGGCATCCGCATCCGCACTCCTTTCCGGGGCCGGCTCCAGCTTAGCACCGGCAACGGCGGGATCGCTTTAGGGGAAGCCGCCGGGCAGCTGGATCTGCGCACCTCCAACGGCCCCATCCAGTTTGCTAAGCTGGTCTTCAGCGGCCCCAGCACCCTGACCACCAGCAACGGACGGGTGGAAGGCCAGCTGGAGCTGGCTGGGGCAGGGGAGCACCGCATCAGAACCAGCAACGGGTCCATCAGTTTGCGCATGCCCCACAGCACCCAGGGCCTGCTGTGGGCGGTCACCTCCAACGGCAGGGTGGAGGTGCTTTTAGGTGAGCACCGCATCGCCGGACAAAAAGAGGTGGTGCTCCACAGCGGAGCAGGTCCCCGCCTGGAGCTCACCACCAGCAATGGTTCCATCACTGTTTTAGGCTACTAGAGCTTCCACTCCGCCGCCTGCTCTTCCACTTCCTTCAGCAGGTCGGGGTCCTCTTCCAGCTTGGGATTGGCCCTGATTTCCTGGAGGAGTTTTCTTCCTTCCTCCTTCTGGCCGTTGTGATCCAGGGCCCGGGCCAGCTGCAGCTGGAACTCCAGCTCATCTGGGGCCAGTTCCACAGCACGCTGGGCGTTTTCCAGAGCCAGCTTCTTGTTGCCGATGCTCAGGGGAAAGCCCGGTGCCTGCTGGTAGAGCTGGCTGAGCACCCAGTAGGCCGGGGCGTAGTTGGGATCAAGCTCCAACACCCGATCCAGCGCATCTTTCATGGGGCGGACCATAAACAAGCTGCTGAGGATACCCCTGGTCTGGCCGATCCGGCCGATCAGGGCGGAGAGCCAGTAGTGGGCATCGGGGGAGTTGGGGACCAGCTCCACGGCCCGATCCGCGTACTCCTTCCCCTTTTCGAAAACCTGCAGCCTACCTTCCTCGGTGCGGTCGCCCAGGTACAGATAGGCCTTGCCCGCGAGCCAGAGCGCCTCTCCATCATCGGGCTGGGCTGCCAGGTGCTCTTCCAGAAGCTCAACCGCCCTTTGGATCTTGGCCAAGTCCTTGCTCACGATGAGGGCATCAACCTCTGCGTAGTCCACCGCCTGCACAGGTGCGGCCAGCAGCGCCAAAACCAGGAGCACCGCCAGGTGCAGGCCTAGTTTTTTGGGCAAGCCTCTCACCTCCTTCCCCAGAGTTTACTTGTATTTTCCAGCCCCCGGAGCATTTCCCTTCACACCTGGGGGGCCAATCGGTACGAATTTCACCGCCCGGCAGGATTAGCGGGGTGGGGAGGCGAAGAAACAGGGTATCCACTTTGCAGCTGAGGGGCGGTTGTGTGCGCAAGATCCAAAACCTCATCTTTGACCTAGGGAATGTGCTTTTGAAGTTCAACCCCGGTGAATACCTGGCAGGCCTGTTTGAAGATCCGGAGCTGGTGAGGCGCCTGCACAGAGCGGTTTTCTCCAGCCCTGAATGGTACATGCTGGATCGGGGCGTACTCACCCAGGAAGAAGCTGTGGCCAGGTTAACCAGGCAGTATCCGGATCTGGCCCCGGAGATCCGCCTCACCTTCGCTGACGCGTTCAGCATCCTCAAACCCATCCCCTCCAACGTGGAGGTGGTGCGCAGCCTGAAAAAGTCGGGCTACCGCCTCTACATCCTCTCCAACTTCCACCGGGCAGCTTTTGAGCATGTGTATGGTAAATACCAGTGGTTCAGCCTCTTTGACGGGATGGTCATCTCCTACCAGCACCAGGCCCTCAAACCGGAACCGGCCATCTACCAGATCCTCCTGGCCAGCTACGCCCTGCTCCCGGAGGAGTGTGTCTTTATCGATGATTCCCTGGCCAATTTGGCTGCCGCCAGTGAATTTGGGATCAGGGGCATCCACTACCAAAGCTCGGACCAGCTCAGGCTGGAGCTCAATTATATCTTGCAGGAATAGGAGAACCGGGGAGAAGCTCCCCGGTTGTTGTTATCCCTGCTGCAGGAAGCGGTTGAACCAGCCCGTGATTTCTTCCAGGCGGCGGATGCGGGCCTTGGGCTTGCCGCTGCGGCTCAGTTCGTGGTTTTCCCCCTTGAACAGGCAGAGCCTGGCTTCCACGCCGTGGTACTTGAGGGCGGTGAAGATCTGCAGCGCCTCCGGCAGCCAGCAGCGGTAGTCCTGATCGGAGTGGATGAACAGGGTGGGGGTCTTAGCCCGATGGGCATACTTCAGGGGAGAGTGCTCCCAGAGCTTTTCCGGATCGCTCCAGGGGGTGGCCCCGATCTGATCCGGGGTGAAGAAAAAGCCGATATCGGTGGTGCCGCCCATGGAAAACCAGTTGGAGATGCTGCGCTGGGAGGCCGCGGCCTTAAAGCGCTGGGTCTGGCCGATGATCCAGTTGGTCATAAAGCCGCCGTAGGAGCCGCCGGTAACCCCCAGACGCTCAGGGTCGATACCTGGATAGCGCTCCAGGACCAGGTCGGTGAAGCGCATCAGATCATCGTAGTCCACGGTACCGTATTTACCCCGCAGATCGGCAAACTCATTGCCCTTGCCGTCGCTTCCCCGGGGGTTGCAGAAAAAGACGAAGTAGCCTGCGTTGGCCCAGTACTGCATTTCATGGAAGAACACCGTGCCGTAAACTGTCTTGGGTCCGCCGTGGATATCCAGGATGGCCGGGTATTTTTGCCCCTGAACATAATCCACGGGCCTGAGCACCCAGCCGTCAATGGTTACTCCAGGGGCAGTTTGGAAGGAGAGGTGCTCCGGCCGGGAGAGCTTGCGCTCCCTTGGCACCCAGGCATTGAAGCTTGTAAGCTGGCGCTCCGTGCCCGCTTCCAGGGAGTAGAGCTCCTGGAGGCGCAGCTCCCGCAGGCCGATCAGGAGAATGCTTTCCCCCTGGACGCTGAAGCTGTCCACGGAGCCTTCTGCCGCGGTAAGCCTTTCAATCCGGCCGCTGCGGTCGATGCGGTTGAGATAGGAGCTGTGGCCTTCGGTGGTGGTGAAATAGAGGTAGCCCCCGTGGAGCTGGCTGCTTCGGCCTCCGCCGTAGCGGCAGTCGGAGCCCACGGAACTGCCGATGCTGCAGTCCAGATCCGGTGTTAAGGGCGTCTTCTCGCCGCTTTCCAGATTCACCAGGTAGAAGCGGGGGTTTTCATTGAGGCCGAAGCGCTGGCGGTCGGTGCCGTAGCAGATGAGTTCCTCTTGGTTCAGGAAGTACGCCTGGAACCAGGCGAAAGTCCCTTCGGGGGTGAGGCGCCGCACCTCTTTCGTTTTGAGATCGGCAAGGTAGATTTCACTTGTGAGCTTGGCTTTGCCCTGGTACTCCGAGGCGATGAACACCGCCTGGTCCCGGGCTTCGTTCAATTGGAAGCTGCTCACCTGCACAAGTTCCCTGGTGAGGGGTTCCAGGGCGTTGGTTTTAAGATCGAAAAGATAGAGGCGCACCCGGCAGCCGCTCACAAAGCCCCGGCCGTTGCTCCAGAAGGGGATTTCCTCCAGTACTTCGCAATTGCGCTCTTCTTCGAGCTGCCCAAGCTTTTCCGCCCGCTCCCCTTCGGGGAGGCTGCTCAAATCAGGGAGCCTGGGGTTATACAGGGCGGTGAGGAGAAAGCGCTCTTCAGGGAGGGGTTTGATCTCCAACACCTTCAGGGGGATGCGGAAGGCTTCCACCGCTTCGCCGCCCTCTGTGCGGATCTTATAGAACACTGTAAACTGCTCGCCCTTTTTCTGGCGCTTCAGATCTTTGGGGTTCCTCACGGAGGCAAAGAGGATCTCGTCGGGGCTGAGCCAGGTGAAGGCCTGCTCTTTGCCCAGCCCGGTGAGCTGGAAGCAGCTCTCCTTTTCCAAGTCGTAGAGCCAAAGATGGGAGCGGTAGCCGTTTTCCTCCAGGTCCGCCTGGTGCACGGCAAAGCAGGCCAGGCGCCCAGCGGGGCTGTGCTTGATGCCAGAGAGGAACTTGTAGCGGGTAAAATCGTCAAGGCGCAGGTTTTCCAAAAGCAATCATCCCTTCATGGTTGTGAACTGGTTACCCTAATCTTCCCGCCGCCTGGGCCCTTCTCCTGCCGCAGGGCTTTGTTAGGGCTCCGTGATCTTTTAGTCAAAGTATGCTTGGCTTGAGAAAATGAGCACAAACGCTATTGACGCCCCGGGCTGGGGAACGTATAATAAGGCATGTACACATCAAATGCACTTGATGAAGTGCAGAAAAAACAAGTAGGAAGAGGTAGGTAGATGAGAAGAACACTTGTAGTCGCACTTGTCCTGGTATCCCTTCTGGCGCTGGCCGGTTCCAGCCTGGCTGCGGAGATCAAGCTCGGTAAAGCTGACTTTGCCGCCCATGGAACCAAGTGCTTCACAGTTGCCGTTGTGGCTCTGCAGGGTGACACCATCGTTGCCGCTTACATCGACGAGTATCAGATGCTGAGCAAGTCCGAGACCATCGGCGTGCCCAACGCTGACCCCACCTTCACCATTGGCGAGACCTGGCTGGCCTCCAAGAAGGTCAACAACGACTTCTACAGCAACAACATGGCCCGGGCCGGTTCCACAGTGACCATCGCCAACAACTTCAAGGCCATCGAAGAGTTCGTGGTGGGCATGACCATCAGCGAACTGGAGGCTTTCCTGGCTTCCGCTGAGCCTGCGGAGTTTGTAGACATGGTTACCGGTGCAACCCTGGTTGACAACTACGGTTACCTGTCGGCTCTCCTGGCCGCGGCCAAGGATGCGCTGAACAACTAATCAGCACTTATTATCCATAATAAACGCTCCCCCTGTGCTGGCCAGTGCCCGCAGGGGGAGCGCTGTTTACAGCTCCGCCGCCCGCCGGCGGAGTTTGCGTTCCAGCCGGGCTAAGCGGTGCTCGAAATCAGAGGCTTTAGGGGATCTGGCTGCCCAGGCCAAAGCCAGGGCCCGGCGGGTGATCTGCCTGGCCGCCTCCAGGTCTTTAGCCCGGTGCTCATAGTATTTGGCCAGCTCTTCGGCGCTCTGCAGATCCGCCTCTTCCCGGGCTAAAATCCTCTGCCAGAGGGCCGCGGCCTGGGCGTGCCGGCCGAGGCGCTTGAGGTGGGCTGCCCCTTGGCGGAGGATCCTCAGCTGCAGCTCTTCTTCACTGGCCAGCTCCCCCGCGGCCTGGAGGTAGTCCAGGGCCAGGGGCAGATCTTCTTCTTCCGCGGCCAAGCGGGCCAGGGCTTCCGCCTCATAGGGGCAGCGGCAGCTATGGGGCTCCAGCTCCAGCACCCGCTGGAGCCGGTGGAGCAGGGCAGCCAGGGAAACAATATCCAAGAAGTTGTGCTCCACGATGTCCCGCAGGAGGTGGCCCTGGCCCGTATTCAAGAAGTCGAAATAGCGCTGGGGGATGGCCCAGCCTGGAATGTCGCCGCTTCTCCTTACGCCTAAGATGTTCTCTTCTAAGCTGTCCAAACTGCAGCTGGCCAGCTTATACCTCCACAGGCGCCGGGAGAGGGGGAGCAGGTCCAAGTGGACCTTGCCCGCGGCCCCCTGGAAACCCAGGCGGGCCAGGGCAAACCGCGTCTGCAAGAGGGGCAGATCAAAAGTGCGGCCGTTAAAGGTCACCACGGTCTCCTTGGAGAGAAGCTCCTGCTGCACCAAGTGCAAAAGGGCCAGCTCCTCGTTGTAATCCCGCATGAGCACCTGCTTGACCACAAAGCTTTCCGGGGTGAAGTAGCCAAGGCCCACCAAAAAGGCGTAGGTCCCGGTACCGCCGGCCAGCCCCGTGGTTTCCGTATCCAAAAAGAGGGTGCTTTCCAGGTTCAGCTCACCCCTGGGCTGGCCGAAGCGGGCGAGTTTGTGGTAAGAGGCCTGGAAAACCTCCCCCAATTTCCAGCCGCCGTGGCGGCGGTCCAGGGGGAGTTCTTTGGTGATCAGATAGCAGGGGCCGTAGGGCGTTACCACCTCGGCGCCGCCCAGGTAAGGGTCTAGATCGAGCTTGGGCTGTGGGGGGGCGGGGCTAGTTTTCTGGGGCAGCAGCTGCCGCAGCCTGCTGGCGAGGTCCATGGCCCAATGCCCCCTTCAAAAGCCATAAGGTGTGTTCTTTGCCACCGGGGCCCACTTCTTCCACCGGGCCCACGCAGGAAGGGCAGCCCCCCTGGCAGGGGCAGCTTTCGATGATGGAGATGGCCCTGCGAAGGAGCCTTCCGTGGGCGGCAAAGAGCTGCTCGCTGAAGCCCACCCCACCCGGGTATTTTTCATAAATGAACACCGTGGGCTCCTGGGTGAAGGGCGATTTGAGCTGGGCGGCAACCCCCAAGTCGCTGGGCTCGCACATCAGCTCCAGGGAGGCGATGTTCCCCAGGAGGTTGGCTGCACCCAAGAGCGCGCTCTGCAGGGCCCCCTGATCCAGCCCGCCGGCAAAGCCCTGGGGCAGGCTGAACCAGTAGGCGGTGGTGTGCATCTCCAGCTCCGGCAGGGAGATCTGGCCCCAGCCGATGTTTTCGTGGGTGTAGAACTTGATCTTCTTGTACATGTGGGTCTTGGCGGCAACCAGCACTTCACCCCAGCTGCGCCGCACCTGGGGCAGTTCTTCCTGGGCGAAGACGTCCAGCACCTTAAGATCCACATCCAAGTTGGCATCGGTGTAGTAGTCCGTCTCCACTTCCCGGGCGTAGGCCTTTTGGCCTTCCCAGTCTAGGTGATCGATCTGGTAGGTCCGGCTCTCGTGGATGTAGATGGCCCCTTCATGGATGAGCATGGGCGCGCTGAAGCGTTCTACTTCGCCGATGACCTGGGTTTTGCCGTCGGTGGTGTCGATCACCGCGAAGTTCTCCGTGGAGGCGCTGCGCAGGGACACATGGGCCGCGGGGTAGTGCTCGCTCATCCAGTACCAGCGGCCCTCCACTTTGCGCAGGACCATCTCTTCTGTGAGGTAGTCCAAAAGCTCCGCCGGATCGATTTCGCCGAAGCGTTCCCCTTCTGTGAAGGGCAGCTCAAAGGCCGCGCATTTCAGGTGGGAGATCAGGATCAGTAGGTTGTTAGGGTTGATCCGGGCATACTCCACGCCCCGGTCTAGGAAGTAGTCGGGGTTTTGGATCATGAACTGGTTCAAAGGGCTGGAGGTGGCCACCAACACCGCCAGGGACGGTTCATGGCTGCGGCCGGCCCGGCCCAGCTGCTGCCAGGTGCTGGCGATGGTGCCGGGATAGCCGGTGAGCACCGCCGCCTGCAGCGTGCCGATATCGATTCCCAGCTCCAGGGCGTTGGTGCTCACCACGCCCAAGACCTTGCCCTCCCGCAGCTCCCGCTCGATCTGCCGGCGCTGCTTGGGCAGGTATCCTCCCCGGTAAGCCCGGACCGTCTCCTGGGGCTCCCCCAGGCGGTGGAAGGCCTTGCGCAGGTAGGTGAGGAGCACCTCCGTATCCAGGCGGCTGCGGGCAAAGATAATGGTGGGGATCTTGTGGGAGATGAGCTCCCGGGCGATCCCTTCCGCTTCCAGAAGCGAGCTGCGGCGGATGCCCAGGGGCTGGTTCACCACGGGGGGATTGTAGAAGAAGATGTCCTTGCGGCCCCGGGGCGCGCCGTTTTGGTCGATCACCCTCACCGGCCGGCCCAAGAGCCTTTCCCCGTGCTCCTGGGGATTGGCGATGGTGGCTGAGGTGCAGATATAGAGGGGATCGGCGCCGTAGAAGCGGCAGATCCTGTCCAGCCGGCGCAGCACGTTGGCCACGTGGGAGCCGAATACGCCCCGGTAGATGTGCAGCTCGTCGATGACCACGTACTTCAGGTTCTCAAAGAGCCGCATCCACTTGGTGTGGTGGGGCAGGATGCCCGAGTGGAGCATGTCCGGGTTGGTCACCACGATGCTGCCCGCGGCGCGGATGGCTATGCGGGCATCGCCCGGCGTATCGCCGTCGTAGGTATAGGTCTTGATTCTATTCCCCAGCTCCTCGCTCCAGGCCACAAGTTCCGCCACCTGGTCCTGGGCCAGGGCCTTGGTGGGGAAAAGGTAGAGGGCCCTGGCCTCTTCGTCCTCCAAGAGGGTCTGGAGCACAGGCAGGTTGTAGCAGAGGGTCTTGCCTGAGGCGGTGGGGGTGACCACCACCAGATCTTCCCCGGCCTGGACAGCCCGGAGGGCCGCGGCCTGGTGGGAGTAGAGCTTTGCAATGCCCCGGCGGCGCAGAAGCGCCTGCAGATCCGGGTGGACAAACTCGGGGATGGGCTCATACACTCCTTCCTGGGCCTCGACCGTCAGCCGAAAGGTGACATTGCTCATAAAGCGGGGGTTATTTTCTAGCTTCTTGAGGACTTCTTCCACGCCCACTGCCCACACCTTCCCTTCTGCTTCCATCATAAGCGAACGGGCGTTTGCAGTCAATCGTTTTGCTTGAGGGGCCTGGGAAGAGATGGTATACTGGGCACAAAAAAAGACAAAGGAAGATGCCCATGCGCCGTTTCGTTCCCCTGATCCTTGTTCTTTTGCTGCTCTCCGGTGGAGCCTTGGCCTTTTCCGGCCAGGGCACGAGGCTTGACCCAGCTTCCCTGCCGGAGGGGTGGGTGGTGACCGGTGATTGGCTGGCTTCCCCAGGCGATCTGGCGGTCTTTTCTGAGCGCCTGGGCGTCCAGGTGGAGCTGCTCCGTAACTACGTGCTGAAAGCTCCCCAGGGGACGATCCAGGTGAACCTGGTGCTCACTGCAACCGAAGAGGAAGCGGAGGATTTGTATGAGCTGTTTTTGAGCTTCCACAGCCCGGAAGAGGTGGCCAGGCAGGGCCGCCGGGTTGTGGAGATGGTAACGCAGCAGCCGGGGCTGCTTGAGCCGGCCCGGGCGGCCCTGCGCTTTCTGCCGGAGGAGGTGGACCCGGCCAAGGGGGCGGCCCTTAAGGAGTATCTGGCTCGCTGGAGCTGGCCGGTTATGGACTGGGGCGATCTCACGGCCCGCCTTAGCCAGGAGCTTGGACGCTATCGCCTGTTTTTGGTGGGGGAGTCCCACGGCACCGCCTTTAACCAGGAGCTGGAAGGGGCTCTCCTGGAGTTTTTCGTCCGGGAAGGGGGAGTGCGCTGGCTGCTTCTGGAGCTTCCCCCCAGTATTGCCGGGTTTTTGCAGAAGTATCTGGAAACAGGCGATGAAGAGCTTTTGAAGCTCGCCTTCGCCGAGACCAGGCACACTTACTTTTACACCCAGGAACGCTACAATCTCTGGCGGAGGCTGCGGGCCCTGCAGGAGTCCCTGCCGGAAGGGGAAAGGCTGCATCTGGTGGGCCTGGATGTGGAGCAGCAGCCCATTTTAGCCCTGCGCTATCTGCAGCATCTTTTGGACCAGGTGGAAAGGGGCAGCTTGTCTGAAACGGGGTTTTCCCAGATTCAGCAGGTGCTGCGGGGAGAGGTCAGCTATCCCGACCTTTTCGCCGCGGCCGAGTTTGTCTGGGGGCTCCTCCTGGAGCTGGAAGAGGAGCAGGTCCAAAGGGAGCTGGGGGATCTCACCTTCCGCTTTGAGCTGGTGCTTTCCAGTTTGCTGGCGGGGCTGAGGCTGAAGACCATGGAGGATCCCCTGGAGTACTATGCCTATCGGGATCGGACCATGTACAGCAACTTCCTGAAGCAGGTGCCCCTAGGTGGCGGCACTGCGTTCTTCGGCCAGTGGGGCCTCAACCACGTCTTTCAAGGCCCGCAGCTGGGGGTGGAGTGGCTGGCGGCCCGGATCAACTCCCGGGATGAGTTTGCCGGAACGGTGTGCAGCCTGGTTTTGGTCTACGCCGACAGCCAGCGGCTCAGCCAGGATGGAACTGCGGTTGAGCTTCTTTCCACCTACGCCAGCGGGATGCAGATCCTAGCCGAGCTGGCGGGAGGTAAGCCCCTTTTGGTCAGGCTTGATGGGGAAGGCTCGCCTTTTAGCCAGGAGCTCATCTGGAAGCTGGCCACGCCCCAGCCGGCCTCCGGCGTCACCACCGATTATTTCCAATACCTCCTCTACGTGCCGGGGGCCCAGGCCGCGCAGCCCCTGAATTGGTAAGGAAGGGGAATTGCACCCTGCCTTTTGGATAACCTATCCTTGGAAAGGCAGGGACGGATGTGGATCGATTTTACCGAGGGTTCTACGGGGGGATCATCGCCGCCCTTCCCCTTAACGCCTGGAGTCTCTTCTCCTACTACATCCTGCAGTTCACCCAGCGGCGGATGCTGGATTGGGCGGGGATGCTGGTCTTCGGAAGCCTGCCCCAGACCCGCCTGCAAGTTTCCATGGCCCTGGTGATGCAGCTGGTCTGGTCGGGGTTTAGGGGGATCGTGTTTGCCTTTCTGCTGCCGGTTATCGGCGGCAGGGGGCTGGTGGGTAAAGCGGTGATCTTCAGCCTGATCCTGAGCTTTTTCGAGGAGTTTATCGTGGTTCTCTTCAAGGTTCCCCACTTGGTGCAAACAACCCCCACCACCTTAATCAGCACCTTCATCGGGGCGGTTTTGTGGGGGGTGGTTTTGGCTTTCCTCCTGCGCAGGTGGGAGGCGCAGGCGGCATGAAAAAGCTGGGTAGGGAACAAATTCTTCCCCCCAGCCTTTAGGTGCCCCTTGCTCAGCTGCGCAGTCTTTGCAGGAGGCTTTCCAGCTCGGGAACGGCCTCCAGCAGCTGATTGGTCAAGCGGTCAGCTACCCCTTCGTCCAGTTCTAGTTCACTCAAGGCTCGCCTGAGGCGGGGAAAGATATCTGCGGCCCGGTCAAAGGCCTCCCGCAGATCTTCCCTCAACTGCCTGAGCAGAGGCGCGAGCACTGGGTAGCTTGTGAGGGCAAAGGCACAGATCTGCAGGATGGAATCCGCCACACTTGGGGCTTCTTGCCGCTGTTCACTGGTCATGGCCACGCGCTGCCTCCTTTTTCTTGATTTCCAAGACTTCAAGTCACCGTCTAGGCCGTGGGTCATATACATAGAGCAGGAAGGGGAGGATGGGGTTGCCCCCATCCTCGGCAGCCGCTAGGCCAGCAGGATTACGGCCAGCACGACGATGAGAATCAAGGCGACGAAGACGATGAAGGTCTCCTGGTCCTGGTTCACGAACCTGCACCTCCCCGGTGAGAGAATTAAGAAGTTGGCCTTCTCGCTCTTACACTATGAAGCTGGAGCGGGACGGTGCTCATGCCCGGTTCCCGTTTTCCGCTTGGGGGAGGTGTCTCTTTTGGGGCCGAGGATCGATCGCGCGCTGCTCATGAACACTGTGCAGACCGTACCCTACTACAGCGACCACTGGCGGGAGCTTGCCGGGGAGCTCCTCTTTTTCGATCCCCGGGGCATCGACTGGGAGCGGGACCGCATCCACGGGCTGCAGCTGCGCCGGGGGGTGTGGCGGCGGGGTGAATTTGCCTTTCCCCGCACCATCTACAACCGCTGTTTCCCCGAACCCCGGGCGGTTTTGGCCCGGCTGAAGGAGCGGGTGGGGGAGGGAAACATCTTCAACCTCCGCACCCAGCTAGACAAGTGGGAAGTATACCAGCTACTGCGGGCCTCCCCGGTCGGGGGGAGCCTGCCGGCCACCTACCTCTTCGATCCCACGGAGCTGCCGCAGCTTTTGGCGGAGCACCGTTCGCTCATTCTCAAACCCCGCCGGGGGCACGGCGGGGCCGGGGTGTTCAGGCTCACCCTACTTGAGCCGGAGCTTGTGCTCGCAAGCTCCCAGGGGCTTTCCTTGCCCCTTTGGGGAGAGGCGGTGTACCCGGCGCTGCTGGCTGCCGCTGCTCCCCAGGGCGTCTACCTGGCCCAAGCCTACATTGACACCCCGGTCAAAGGTGGCCTGAAGTTCGATGTGCGCCTCTTGCTGCAAAAAGATGGGGAAGGGAAGTGGCAGAAAACAGGTGAGCTGAGCCGCGTCGCGCCTGCGGGAAGGCTGCTGACCAACGGCTATCTGGCGGTGCTCCCAGCCCAGGAGGTTGTTTCTGGAGAGATCTTGGAGCAGCTGGCCGCCTTAAGCCGCCTGGCCGCGCAGGCTCTAGATCAGGGGATGGGGGGCCTGGGGGAGCTGGGAATTGACTTCCTTCTAGACAGGGAGGGCCGGCCCTGGATCTTGGAGGTGAACGGCAAACCCGATAAGGGCCTGTTCTGGAAGGTGGGGGATGGCCAGATGCTGAAAAGCGTCTACCTTACCCCCCTGCACTACCAAGAGTATCTTCTGGAGTCAAGGCAAGTGCCCTAGGCGCTATCCTAGGGCACTGCCGGCGGCTTGCGGTTTACTCACGCATTCCCTTGCTTCAAGAGCTTTTCCAGCTCCGGGAAAAAGCGGAGCAGTTCCTTCACCAGTTCTTCCTTTTTGGCTTGGTCCATCTCGGCCAAACTTTGGGTAATTTTGGGTACCGCTTCCTGCAGAGAAACCTTAGTGTCCTGGGGCTGCCCGGTAAACTGGCTCACCAGGGAAGTGATGGCCGGGTAGCTCAGGGCCAGGGCCGGCAGCAGCTTGAGCAGGGCATCGAGGGAGGAGCTTCCCTCGGCTTCTTTTTTCTTCACTCCTTACACCCCCGATTTCGGCTAGAGGTTGGCGGCGATGATGACCAGGGCAACCAAAAAGAGGATGAAGATGGCCGTGGTCGGGTCAATCCCGCAGCAGATGGGTCTGCCCATTTCCTTCACTCCTTTGCTTGTTCTACCCTTCCAGGTCCGGCATGTTACCCGTGAAGCGCTGGATCAGGGCGCGGAGCGCCTGGGGATCCAACTCCTTGAGGAGGGAGGATAAGCGGCCGGATGGCGATCCCTCTTCCGTTGGTTTGAGGATCGAGGTCAGCATAGGGATGGCTTCCAGAAAGGCCGGGAGCAGCTCCGCGAGGGGATCTTGCCGCTGCCCCAGTCCCGTGCTGGCGGAAAACAGATTTCCCACTGAACACCCCCCTTTCTGGGATATAGTATTCAGGGAGGGGAAAACGGAATTGGCTTTGCCTTCCTATTTTACAGCAAAAAAGGTGCTGAACGGATGTTCAGCACCTTGGAAGGGTTGGCCCGGCTAGGCCTCGAGGTACATCTCAGCAACTTTGCTCCAGTCGATCACCTTGAAGATGGCCTGGAGGTAGTCGGCACGCATGTTCCTGTATTTGAGGTAATAGGCGTGCTCCCAGACATCGATGCCTAAAATGGGGGTTAGCTGGCCTCCATGGGTCATGAGGGGATTGTCCTGATTGGGCGTGCTGGTAATCACCAGTTTGCCGGAGGGGTCTTTGGAGAGCCAGGCCCAGCCTGAACCAAACACGGAAGCTGCGGTTGCAGTAAGCTTTTGCACCAGGTTCTCGAAGGAACCAAAGTCAGAGTCGATCTGCTCCGCCAGTTTGCCCTGGGGAGGCTGGCCCCCTTGGGGGCTGAGGATCTGGAAATAGAGGTTGTGGTTGTAGTAGCCTCCACCGTTGTTGCGCACCGCGGTGCGCAGGGCGGCATCTTCGATAGCTTCGAGGTTCTTGAGGATCTCTTCAATGGTCTTCCCCTGCAGCTGCGGCAGCTGCTCCAGGGCCTTGTTCAAGTTATTGGTATACCCGGCGTGATGCTTGCCGTAATGGGTTTCCATGGTTAGCTGGTCAATGTGGGGTTCAAGGGCGGCAAAGTCGTAGCCTAGTTTCACCTGCTCAAACATCTTGTCAGCTCCTTGCTAATCCTAACTGATTTAGTAAGGATTGGTTTTGCCTTAAGTGTAGCACAGGTTGGGGATAAGTGCAAGTGATTCTCATTATCAAAGGTAAAGTTTTGGCAAAAAAACGGGCCCTGGGGCCCGCTCATTCTTCCTCCCGCAGCTCTTTGGTTTTACCCCAGATGTCCTCCCGCCGGTGGCGGTTTTTCTCTTCCAGTTCCCGGCGGCGCTGGGGGGACATCTCCTCGTGTTCCAGGGCAAACTCCGCATCCCGGAGGCGATCCTTGGTGTGGCGGATCTGCTGCTGCAGGTTCTTTTTGCTCTTTTCCTGTTCGTCGAGCTTTTTCTCCATAGACTCATCCTTTCCTGGTTGTGTTTTTCCTAGCGTCGGTGATCGGAGCTTCGTTTATGCTAGAACCAGGCGGTCAACCAGTATTTCTCAAAAAGGGTTTTCACAAGGAAGGCCAGGCAGGTGGGGCGGGACACGGTCATCTCGGGAGGGTTGGCGTAGGTGCTCAGGGAAACAAAGACGCCCCGCCTGAGCCCCGTGAGCATGGAGGCGCCCGCCGCGCCTCCCCGGAAGCGGAGGTTGGGCTTTTGGCCCGTAAGCTGCAGGGCCAAATTGCGGCCCACCACCTCCGCCTGGTAGTGGGCGAAAAAGCCCACCTTGGGCAGGGGCTGCCCCGTGGGGGTGAAAAGGCCCAGCACATCGCCCGCGGCATAGACGCCCCGCACGGGGGTCTCCAGGGTGTGGGGATGGGCGGTGAGCCAGCCGTTTGGCCCCACCAGCCCTGTGGCCCGCAGGCAGGGGGGCAGGCTGTGCGTGGGGAGGCCTAAGATCAGATCGGCGGCTAAGGCTCCGCGCTCCAGGATCAGCTCACCGCCTTTGGTGATGGCGGTTACGGTCTGGCCTGTGAGCAGCTCAATGCCCGCGGCCCGCAGGAGCTCTTCCGTTTGGGTGCTGACCTCCGGCGGAGCGAAACTGAAGGGGCGCTCCTCCGGGGTGACTAGGATCAGCTCCACCTGGCGGCGCCGGCCCAGGCGGCGGAAGTAGTCGTGGACAAGGAGCATGATCTCATAGGGGGCCACGGCACCTGTAAAGGGCAGGCTGGGGATGAAAAGCACCAGGCGGCCCCCGGGAAAGCGGGCTAATCTTCCCCGGAGCTCCTGAACTTCCCCAAGATCGTAAGGGTTGAAGGACCACTGCTCCTGGCCGGGGATTTGGGCTTGGCGCTTGGCACCCAGGGCGATGATCAGGTAATCGTAGGTCAGCTCTCCGGTCTGGATTAAGACCCTTTTCCCCTGGAGATCCAGGCCTTCCACCTCAGTTTGGATGAAGCGCAGGCCCCGCTCCTCCAGCCTGGTGAGCTCCCGGGTGAGCTGCCCAGGGCGGCGGCGCCCCACCAGCAAAAGGGGCAGGGCGGCCAAAAAAAGGTGGACCGGGCTGCGGTCCACCACTACTAAGTCGTTTCCAGGAGGCAGAACGTCAGCCAGCACATTGGCGGCGGCAACCCCCGCCGTGCCTCCTCCGAGGATGAGGATGGTCTTGCCCAAGATCAACTCTCCTTAAGCGGCGTCTATCTTGGATACCATGCCCATCTTCCGCCGGTTTATCCATCCTGCCTATTTATCCAGATCCTGCTTGGGATTCCACTCTTTCCAGACGTTGCCCACCAGCTCCGGGCCGGGCTTTAGGGTCTTCTTACCCGGCTGCCAGCCCGCGGGGGTGACCTGGGTACCTTTGGCTTCCCGCACCAGCTGGAAGGCTTTGATCTGCCTGAGGACCTCGTTCACGTTGCGGCCCACAGGCGGTGTCATTACTTCGAAGGCTTGGACTATGCCGTCGGGGTCGATCAGGAAGCGTCCCCGGGTTTCCGTTCCCGATTCTTCATCATAGACCCCGTAGAGCCGCCCGATATTACCGTTTTGGTCGGACAGCATGGGGAAGGGGATATCCTTTCCGTCCAGCATCTTGCTGAGCTCGTGGTCATTCCACATCTTGTGCACAAAGACGCTGTCTACGCTCACGGAAAAGACTTTTACGCCAAGTTCGACAAACTCAGGGTATTTTTCAGCAACTGCTGAAACCTCCGTTGCTCAGACGAAGGTGAAGTCACCTGGATAGAAACAGAGCATCACCCAATCGCCCTTGTACTCCTCCAGATCCACCTCCACAAACTTACCTTGATAAAAAGCGGGGGCACTGAACATGGGTGCCGGTTTGCCCACTTGGATCATTTTCCTTTCCTCTCCCTTCTGAACTTCCTGTACCACTGCGGGTTCCGCTGCGGCGGGCTTGGGCTGTCCTTTGGGACGCTGACAGCCAGCCTCAAACTCTTTCATAGCCCCAGTCCTCCTTCGTAATGAGATTGATTACCATCTTCGCCAAGGCGGGGGAAAATCCTTCTTTTCCCAATACCTTTCCTTTAGCAGGGAATTGCTGGTAAACGGCGAAAAAGAGAGCAAATAGTCATTGCCAAAAGGAGGGGCTCCTGAGTGAGACTGAATTACCGCAGGACGTTTTTCATCGGTTTAGCGTTCATGTCCATTTCTGCTTTCTGGCAGCTCTACGACAGCATCATTCCCTTGATCCTCAAGAACACCTTCGGCGTGGCCCACACGCCCGCGGGCGTGATTATGGCCCTGGACAACGTTTTGGCCTTGTTCATGCTTCCTCTGTTTGGGGCCCTGTCGGATAGGGTGGATACCCCCATCGGCAGGCGCATGCCCTTTATTCTCGGGGGCACGGCGGCGGCTGTGGTGTCCATGCTGATCATCCCCGTGGCGGATAATGCGGCACGGTTTCCCCTGTTTATGGTGGCACTTTTGGTGGCCTTGGTGGCCATGAGCACCTACCGCTCCCCTGCGGTGGCCCTCATGCCCGATGTGACGCCTAAGCCCCTCCGCTCACAGGCCAACGGAATCATCAACCTCATGGGCGCCTTGGGAGTGATCTATTCCCTGGGCCTGATCTCCGCCCTGGTGCCCGCGGAAGGAAAACCGAACTACCTGCCCATTTTTGCGTTCGTAGCTGCTTTCATGGTGCTGGCGGTGGTGATCCTCTTTTTCACCGTGAAGGAGAAGAAGCTGGCCGCGGCCATGCGGGCGTACGAAGAAAAGGTGGGGGAGCAGGGAGCCTCCCGGGCCGCGGAGATGGATCCCGCGGTGAAGCGCAGTTTCTACTTCATTCTGGCTTCCATCTTCCTTTGGTTTTTCGCCTACAACGCGGTGACCACCGCCTTTTCCAAATACGCGCAGGATTACTTAGGTATTGCCGGCGGCGGCTTTGCCAACAGTCTGATGCTGGCCACCGGAGCGGCGGTTGTGGCCTTTATCCCCGCGGGACTGATTGCCGCCAAGATCGGCCGGAAAAGGACGATCATGGCCGGGATCACCATCTTGGGCCTGTGCTTTTTCATCGCCGCCTTCTTCAAGAGTTTCAACCCGCTCTTGAACATCCTTCTGGTCTTGATCGGCTTTGGCTGGGCGGCCATCAACGTCAACTCCTACCCCATGGTGGTGGAGATGGCCAAGGGCGCGGATATCGGGAAATACACAGGGTACTATTACACCGCCTCCATGTCCGCGCAGATCCTCACGCCCATCCTCTCCGGGGTGTTCCTGGATGAGCTGGGTTACTGGACGCTGTTTCCCTACGCCACGCTCTTTTCGATCTTGGCCTTTATCACCATGAGCCAGGTGCGCCACGGCGACAGCAAAGCGGTGGCCACCGGGAGCAAGCTGGAGATGTTGGACGTGGATTAAGCTGGAATATCAGCTCACTAGATTACAAGAGAAGGGGAGTTGCACTTGGAAGTTCGTGCTCTGCCGTTTAATTCTGAAGTACCCGGAGATCTGCTCCTGCTCCTCAGCGAAGAGGAGCTTAAGGATTACCCCTGGCCCAAGGCCTCCCTTAAGGAGCTTTTTGAGGCCCAGGGCTTCACCGCTAAGCTTGGCGAAACCGCTTCCTGTGTGTATCTACCGGAAGGGGCGGAAAAGACCGTGAAGGTTGTGGCCGCGGGCTTAGGTAAGGGAGAAAAGCTCACCCTGGAGGAAGTGCGCCGGGCCTTGGGCGCGGGGCTCAAGGAAGCGGACAGGCTCAAAAGTGAAGTTTTGACCGTGCTGCCCTGGCAAAACGCCCAGCTTCCCGCGGGCCAGGCCGCCAGGGCCATCACCGAGGCGTACTTCCTGGCCGCGTACCGCTTCAACCGCTATCTCAAGGAGCAAAGGGAGTGCTCCGTGCGCACCCTGCAGGTGGGTTATCTGCCGGAGCAGGAGGTGGAGGTGATCGCCGCCCTCAAGGTGGGGCAGACCTTGGGTGAAGCCACCAACTTGGCCCGGGACCTGGTGAACGAACCGGCCAATGTTCTGACGCCGGAGCGGCTGGCCCAGGAAGCCCAGAGGGCCGGGGAGAAGTACGGCTTCGCCGTGGAGGTTTTGGGGGAGGAAGAGATTGAAAAGCTTGGCATGGAGGCCTTCCTGGCCGTGGGCAGGGCCAGTGCCAACGGGCCCCGGCTGATCATCATGCGCCATCTGGGGGATCCCGCCAATCCCGAACAGGTGCTGGGGCTGGTGGGCAAGGGCCTGACCTTTGACAGCGGCGGCCTTTCCCTCAAGCAGGCCAAGGGCATGGAGACCATGAAGTTCGACATGGCGGGCGCGGCCGCGGTGATCGGGGCCATGGGCGCCCTGGCCAGGGAAAAGGTGCGTGTGAATGTGGTGGCGGTGGTGGCCGCCTGTGAAAACCTCATCTCCGGTAAAGGCTTCCGGCCCGGGGATATCATCGGCTCCCGGGCGGGGAAGAGCATCTTAGTGGAAACCACCGATGCGGAAGGGCGGTTGACCCTCGCGGATGCGGTGCACTACATGGTAAGTGCAGAGAAGGCTTCGGTGGTGGTGGATGTGGCCACCCTCACGGGTGCTGTCATCGTGGCCCTGGGGAATCTCACCACAGGCGTGCTCACCAACGATCAGAGCCTCTTTGAGCGCCTGCAGCGGGCTTCCCAGCAGTCGGGTGAGCGGGTCTGGCAGTTGCCCAGTTTCCCGGAGTACAGGGAGCAGAACAAAACCCCCTACGCGGATCTGCGCAACGTGGGGGGCCGGGAAGCGGGGACCATCACCGCTGGTCTGTTCATCGGCGAGTTCGTGGAGGATACTCCCTGGCTGCATCTGGATATTGCCGGAACCGCCTTCCGGGAGAAGGACGGGGATTACCTGCAGAAGGGTGCAACCGGCGTGGGGGTGCGCCTGCTCTACCACTTCGCCGAAACGTATCTATAGTTAGAGAAAGGAAGGGGCCTACCCGCGGGCAGGCCCCTTTTTGGTGTGCAGAACTAGACATTTCCCCCTGCCAGCTGGTCCAAGGCGTACAGGGCGGCACCGATCACCCCGCCCTCTCCAGCCAGGGGCGAGATGACTATGGGGGTATCCTGCAACTCTGTCATGGCGCTGGCGCGAAAACCGCGGCGGGCAGCTGCTTCCAGCAGGGGATACCACTGCATGATGCTCCCGCCCAGTACAAAAAGCTCCGGGTTGAACATGTTGGCCATGGCCCCCAGGCCTCTGCCCAGGGCCGTGGCCATTTCTTCCAGTACCGCCAGGGCCTTCTCCTCGCCGTCTCGGGCCCGCTGGAACACCTCCGGTGAGGTGAGCTCCCGGCCGTAGGCGCGGCTTGCCAGCCTGGCCACCGCGGTGCCGGAGGCGTAGAGCTCCAAACAGCCCCGGTTGCCGCAGGGGCAGGGTGGACCCTGGGGATCGATGCTGATGTGGCCCATGTGGCCGGCGATGCCCTTGGCCCCGTGCACGAGCCGGCCGCCGGCGATGATGCCGCCCCCCAGGCCCGTGCCCAAGGTGAGGGAGATGAAATCCCGGCGGCCCCGGCCAGCGCCCACCTTCAGCTCGGCGTAGGCATGGATTTTGCAGTCATTGTCCACAAAGGCGGGAAGCTCCGCCGTTTGGGCTAGAATGTCCCGCAGGGGCACACCAACCCACGGGGCCTGGGGGTACAGGCCGGGAAGGTACTTCCCCGTGGCCCGGTGGATCTGCCCCGCGGTGCCGGCACCCATCGCCACTGCTTTATGGCGGCGGGCTAGGGCCGCGGCCCTGCGGCCCACCTCTTCAAAAAAGGGGGCCCCCGCGGCCATGTTGGAGGGGAGGTGTTGGCTCTCCAGGATGTTCCCCTGGTCATCCACCACGGCGATCCTGGTGTTGGTCGCGCCGATATCTATTCCTAAAGCACATCTTGTCATCTTCGCATCTCCATTTCAACGTGAACTCTTGCGCCTTGCAGCCTAGCTGGTCAGAAGCGATCCCAGGCGCCCCACCAAACCCCGCTGCACTTCCAGGTAGTCCTGCCAGGGCACAGGGCGGCTGAACAGGTACCCTTGGGCCTTGAGGCAGCCCATGTGCCGCAAAAGCTGCAGCTGGTTGGGGCGTTCCACCCCTTCCGCCACAACTTCCATGCTGAGATTGCGGCCCATACCGATAATGGAGCGGACCAGACCGGCCATGCGGGAACTGGTGTCCACATGGTCGATGAACCCCTTATCGATCTTCAGGGCCTGCATGGGGAAGCGGGCCAGGTACTGCAGGGAGGAATAGGCGGTGCCGAAATCGTCGATGGCGATGTGGATGCCCATGGCTTTCAAGGCCTGGAAGTTCTCCAGGACATCTGGTGTGGGCCGCAGCATCGCCTCTTCGGTGATCTCAATGTGCAGCATGCCCTTGGGCAGGTCATAGCGGCTGAGGATGGACCGCAGCTGGGCGGCGAAATGGGGTGAACGGAAGTGATGGGCGGAAATATTCACCGACACCCAGCCCGGGTCACAGCCCGCCTTCAGCCACTCTTCGTGCTGGGCGCACACCTGCTCCAGCATGAACTCTCCGATCTGCTCCACCAGGCCCCCCTGCTCAGCCGCGGGGAGGAACTGCCCCGGCAGGAGCAGGCCCCTGGTGGGGTGGTTCCAGCGGATCAACGCTTCCTTACCGGCGATGGTCTGGGTGGCCAGATCCACCACCGGCTGGTAGTAGACGGTGAACTGGCCCTGCTCCAGGCCGGTGCGGATCTCGGTTTGAAAGCGCATGCGCTCCACCAGGGCATGGTGGACGCTGGGGTTATAAAGCTTCAGGGCCTCGGCATCGCCGTGCTCAGCTTCGTAGAGCGCGGCCTGGGCCTGCTGGTAGAAAAGGTCAGCCCCCACATCCTGCTCCACGCTGATGCTGATCCCGCCGCAGAGCCGCACGGAGAGATCGCCTTCCTCATAGGTCAAAGGGTGGGCCAGGAGCTGATCCAGCCGGTCGATGATCTGCAGCACCCCGTTGGATCCGGCCGGAATGATCAAACCGAACTCGCCCTCGGAAAGGCGGCCGATGACCAGATTCCCCGCGGTGACCTCCCGCAGGGTGTGGGCCAGGTGGATGAGGAGGCGGTCGAAGATGGCCCTGTCCAGAAACGTTTTGATCTCCGCCAAATCCCTGATGGACACCAGGGCTAAAATCACGGTTCCGCCGCTTTCCAAGGCGCTTTCCAGGCTGTTCATGAACTGGTGCCGGTTGGGCAGCCCCGTTAAGGGATCGTAGAAGGTCATGGTACCGATGGTTTCCATCATGCGGTTGAAGGACTGGCCCGTCTCACCGATTTCATCCCTGGTGGTCACCGCCGCCCGCACCGTGAGATCGCCTTCGGCCCCCCGGCGGAAGATCTGGTTCAGTTCCACAATGGGCCGGGAGATGGTGGAGGCAAACCAGGAACCCAGCCAGAGAACCAGGACGAGACTGCCCACCGCCACCCCGGACAAATGCCAGATCAGGCGGTGCACAGGGGCGGTGAAATACGAGGTGGGGACCTTCACCGCCACAGTCCAGCCGCTGGAGCCGGGGAGTTTTTGGTAATAGGCGTGGTAGCCCACGCCGTTTTCCGTGCCGGAAAAGGAGCCCGCTTCCCTGGGGAGCTGGTCCCACCCGGGGAAGATGTCCTGGATGCGGCTGTTCATGATCATGTCAGGATCCGGATGGATGATGAAATAGCCGTGTTCATCCACCAGATAAAGGGAGTCCTGCTGCGCCGAGACCATCAGGTCCCGGGAAACCCTGAGGAGTTCCTCCAGGTCCATGGAAAGCCCCAAAACGCCCTGCACCGCCGTGCGATCCTGGTTCCAGATGGGGGTGGCCACGATAATCACCCGCTGGTCGGTGGAGCGGGAGAGCAGCGGCCCCGTGATCACGGTCTGTCCCTCCATGACCTGGCCGAAATACTCCCGATCCGCGATATTACCGGCATCCCGGGTGAGGGTGGTGTTGTAGTTACCCTCCGGATCGGCCACGAAGAAGATCAGGTAATAGGGGAAGGCTTCTTCGATCTGCCGGAGCAGGTACGGTTCGATCTGCTCCCAGTCCATGGTCTCCAGCAAGTCGTTATTGGCCAGCTGCTGGAGATCGGCCATGCGCTCGCGCTGCCAAAGGGCGAGGATGTGGCTCTGGTGGTGGGCCAGCGCCCGGGCATTTTCCACCACCAGCTGGTGCACCAAAGAACGGGTGAGCACGCCGGTAATCAGCATCACTATCCCCATGAGGGTCAACACCACAAGCAGAAACAGGGCCAGAACGCGATCACGAATTCTGCCAAACTTCCATCTAGACATGGCCAATACCCCCAGCGGGCGGGAAATATACCGTGGCTATTCGACATTAATCGAGGAAATCCTTTTCAAGTTGGTTATAAAAGCGGGGCCAAGAGCCGCAAAAGGGCCCACTTAGCCCGCTGCAGGGGCGGGATCTGCCGGTAGTGGTCCAGCTGCACCTCCCGGCAGACCTTGAGCGTTTCCAGGAAGTCATCCCGGATCTGGAGCACGCTCTCGGTATGGTAGAGCCACACCGCGTTTTCAAAGGCCATGTACAAACTGCGGTAATCCAGGTTCACGGTGCCCACCACCGCCACCTGGTCATCGGCCACCATGGCCTTGCCGTGCATGAACCCTGGAGTATACTCGAAGATCCTTACACCGCTTTCCAACAGGGGCTGGTAGTAGGAGCGGGTGACGGCAAAAACCAGGGGCTTGTCCGGAATGCCGGGCGTCATCAGGCGCACATCTACCCCGGTTTTGGCCGCGGCGCAGATCGCGGCCACCATTTCGCTGTCCAGGACCAGGTACGGCGTGTAGATGTAGAGGTACTCTTCCGCCCGGTTGATCAAGTTGAAGTACACCGTTTCGCTCACCGTCTCATCATCCAGGGGGTTGTCGGCAAAGGGCTGGATAAAGCCCTGATCTGGCGGCAGATCAGAAAGCTGCGGCGGGCGGAAGTCCTCCAGGCTTTCCTGCTCCCCCCGGAGGTATTCCCACATGGCCAGGAACATCACGGTCAGGGACCACACTGCTTCACCTTTGAAGAGGAAGGCAAAATCCTTCCAGTGGCCGAACCTTTCGATCACGTTGATGTACTCATCCGCGAGGTTGATGCCGCCGGTTAGGCCGGTGTGCCCGTCGATGATGATGAACTTGCGGTGATCCCGGTAGTTGAGCTTGGCGGTGAGCAGCGGCGTCAAAGGATGAAAGCGCTCTGTTTTGATCCCTTGGGCTTCCAGTCTGGCGGGGTAATCCTTGGGCAGCCGGAACATGCAGCCCAGATCATCGTAGATCAGGCGCACATCCACCCCTTCCTGGGCCTTGCGCCGCAGGATTTCCAGGATGCTGTTCCACATGAGGCCCTCTTCGATGATGAAGAACTCCAAGAAGATGAACCTTTCCGCCTTTTCCAGCTCCGCCAAAATGTCCGGGAAGGCCAGATCCCCCACGGGATAGAACTTGGAGTACTGGTGCCGGTAGAGGGGATAGGCGGCATGGTTTTGGATGTAGCGGGCCTGGCCCGCGGCCCGGGGGTCCCTGCCCTCCAGCTCGGAGAGGATCGGTTGGCTGGTTTCCAGGGATTTTTCCCCGATCAGCCGGGTCCGTTCCATCTTCCGCCGCATCCCGGCGCTGAGCCTGGTCCGGCCCAACATCAGATAAAAGAGGCCGCCGAAAATGGGAAAGAGCAGGATCAAGATGATCCAGGAGATCTTGTAGGCCGATTTGGACCGGCCCGTGGCGATCAGGATCACCACCACGGCGCTGAGTCCGGTGCAGAAGGCGTAGAAGAGGGGAAGGTACCCGCTGAAGCGCACGATCATGAGGATCAAGGCGCCCAGCTGGGCAAAAATGGCTGCTCCTGCAATGGTGGCCCGGTGGGTTGCGATTTTCAGGTATTTTTTCATGGCCAGCTTCACACCTCGGGGCTGCATTGTGCCGACATACCTTGATCTTCCTCAAAGGGCGGGGCTTTGTCAAGGGAAGGGGGGCCTGCATTTGTGGGCACAATCTTTTTCCTTGTTCGCCATACCCTCCTGTGGTATATTTTACTCAGCAAAACCACGCCCTAGGTGGTGAAATACCGCTTGGCCCCCTAGGCGCGTGAATACTGTGCACGGAGGTCTGATTCTAGATGAAAAGGAGAGCTGTGCAGCTGCTGTTTGTGAGTTTCCTCCTTGTCCTGGCCTTGGGCGCTGGGCTATGGGCGGAAGAGGCGCAGGAGGTACCGGAAGTACAAGAAGAAGAGGAATACTGCATTAAGATCCTCGTGCCGGATTTCGCCCTGCAGAGCGCCGAGGGGGAAATTGTCCGCCTCAGCGACTTTAGGGGGAAGGTTGTGGTTTTGAACTTCTGGGCCACCTGGTGCCCCTACTGCGTGATGGAACTGCCTGAACTGCAGGCGCTCCATGAGGAGCTGCAGGAGCGGGGCGATGCGGTGATTCTCCTTCTGGACCAGATCGATGGGGAATGGGAGACGGTGGAAAGCGGCACAGCCTACCTGGCTGAACAGGGCATCACCATCCCCAACCTCATGGACTATGGCCTGGTGGCCTATGGAATCTTCCAGATTCCTGGCCTGCCCACCACGGTGGTCATCGATGCCGAGGGGTATCTCTGCGACTACGCCATCGGGATGGTGACCAAGGACATGGTGCTCAAGATGATCGAGGGGGCCAAATAATGCTGCAGCAGTTGGCGCCCCAAGTAACGCCGTCGCTGTTCGGCTTGATCTTTGTCGAGGGTTTGCTGGCCTTTCTCTCACCGTGCATTCTCCCCATGATCCCCATCTACCTTCTCTACCTTGGGGGCGAGGAAGCCGCGGGGGAAAGGGCCGGAGTGCGCCTTTTCCTGAACACCCTGGGCTTTATCGCCGGCTTCACCGTAGTGTTTGTGGCCCTGGGCGCAACTGCCTCCGCCCTAGGTCGGCTGATTGCGGGTAACCGCCTGCTGCTGCAGCGCCTGGGAGGCCTGGTGATCATCCTGATCGGCCTCAATTACCTGGGGGTGATCAGGATCGGCCTGCTCAACCGCGGCCGGACCCTGCGGGCGGACACCAGCAATCTGCGCTTCTGGTCCAGCCTGCTCTTTGGGGCGGCCTTCTCTCTGGGCTGGACGCCCTGCCTAGGGGCGTTTTTGGGCACCGCGCTCATCCTAGCCTCCAACCTGAACACCTTGTTCCAGGGGATGGCGCTGCTTTTCACCTTTTCCCTGGGACTGGGGGTGCCCTTTCTCCTCACCGCCCTGCTTTGGGGTAAGCTCCAGAACGCCCTTGGGGTGATCAAGCGCAATTTGCCCCGCATTCAGGCCGTCTCGGGTTTGCTCCTCATCGCGGTGGGGCTGCTCATGCTCTTTGACCTCTTCCGGTTTTACGCTAACCTCTTTATATGACAAAACCCCGGCTTAGCCGGGGTTTAAGTCTATACCTTGCTACTGGATGGGCTCGAAGCGGGCGGTGAAGAAGCGCAAAACCGGGGGTTCGTACACAAAGCGCAGGCCCTTTACGTTTTGCCTGTTGTTCCAGGCGGCCTGCACCGCATCCACCACATAGTCGAAGTGGGCGTAGGTGTAGACCCGCCGGGGGATGGTCAGGCGCACCAGCTCCAGCTTGGGGTAGTAGTGGTTGCCCTGGGCATCCCGGCCCGCGGAGATGATGCCCCGTTCCATGGTGCGCACGCCCGATTCTAAGTAGATCTGGGCCGCCAGCATCTGGGCGGGGAACTCATCTTGGGGGATATGGGGATAGAAGCGGCGGGCATCCAAAAAGACCGCGTGGCCGCCGATGGGCTTGACGATGGGAATGCCGGCTTCCAGAAGCTTCTCCCCTAAGTAGCGCACCTGGTCCAGGCGGTGGGCCACGAAGTCGTAATCAGCCGCTTCATAGAGACCCCGAGCCAGGGCTTCCATGTCCCGGCCGGACATGCCGCCGTAGGAGGGCATCCCTTCATAGACCACCACCAGGGCGGTGGCCTTCTGGTAGAGTTCCTGGTCGTTGAGGGCCAAAAAGCCCCCGATATTCACGATGCCGTCTTTCTTGCCGCTCATGGTGCAGCCGTCGGCGTAGCTGAACATCTCCCGCAGGATCTCCCTGATGGTCTTGTTCTCATAGCCGGGCTCCCGGTGCTTGATAAAACAGGCGTTTTCCACGCAGCGGGTGGCATCGAACATGACCTTGATCCCGTACTTCTGCGCCAGCTCGTATACGGCCTTGAGGTTGGCCATGGAAACGGGCTGGCCCCCGGCCATGTTCACGGTGACGGCCAGGGAGATGTAGGGGATGCGCTCCGGTCCCACTTCGTCGATGAGGGCCTGCAATTTGGCCAGATCCACATTGCCCTTGAAGGGGTGCTCGTTTTCCGGATCGTGGGCTTCATCGATGATCACATCCCGGAAGGTGGCGCCCGCCAGCTCCTGGTGGGCCCGGGTGGTGGTGAAGTACATGTTACCTGGCACATAGTCGCCTGGCTTGATCATGATCTTGGAGAGGATGTTCTCCGCGCCCCGCCCTTGGTGGGTGGGGACCACATATTTGAACCCGTAGAGGTCCCGCACTGCTTCTTCCAGATGTTTGAAGTTCTTGCTGCCGGCGTAGGCTTCATCACCCAGCATGAGACCTGCCCACTGATTGTCGCTCATGGCGTTGGTGCCGCTGTCAGTAAGCAGGTCAATGTAGACATCTTCAGAATTGAGCAGGAAGGTATTGTAGCCAGCACGCTTGATTGCTTCTTCCCGCTGCTCCCTGGTGGGGATGCGCATGGGTTCTACCATTTTGATGCGGTAAGGTTCCGGTCGATACTTATACTTGTAGGAATCCACTGGCGACACTCCAATCTTTAGTAGTTGTTTGCTCAAGATCAAGTATAACGCAAGGTTAATGAAAAGTAAAATATTAATCTAGAGGCTGAAC
Source organism: Candidatus Darwinibacter acetoxidans (assembly GCF_041936445.1). Classification (NCBI taxonomy): domain Bacteria; kingdom Bacillati; phylum Bacillota; class Clostridia; order Candidatus Darwinibacteriales; family Candidatus Darwinibacteriaceae; genus Candidatus Darwinibacter; species Candidatus Darwinibacter acetoxidans. The sequence goes on from NZ_JBHGXH010000300.1 coordinate 41,963, forward strand.
TTAGGGCAGGGCCGTGAGATTGGGCACGGGGTAGCTATCGTTGACGAAGAAGGCCGCCACTCCCCCAATGCCGATGTGGCAGCCCAGGACACTGCCGACGCAGTTGATCAGGAACTTGCGGTAGCCTAGGGTTGTCTGGAGCAGGGCCTTGAGCTGATCCGCCATTTTGGGATCATCCGCGTGGGAGATGGCGATGAGCTGCTCCGGATGGCCCAAGGAGCGTTCCTTCACCAGTTCCACAATGCGCTTTACCGCCATTTTCTTGCCCCTGACCTTCTGCAGGGGGATCATCAAGCCGTCCTTGACCTGCAAAATGGGCTTTACATTGAGCAGGCTGCCCAAAACGGCGCTGGCCAGTTTGAGCCGTCCGCCCCGGTGGAGGTAGTGGAGGTCATCCACGGAAAAGATGTGTTCCACGTTGTTTTGGGCGCGCCGCTGCACGTGCTGGATGATCTCCTCAGCCGGTTTGCCGGCCTTGACCATCTCCGCGGCCTCCAGCACGATCAGGCCCTGGCCCAGGCTGCCGCTTAGGGTATCCACGATGGTGATCTGGGCTTCAGGGTAGGTTCTTCTCACTTCCTCCCGGGCCATGCGCGCCGTATTGCACGTACCGGAGAGCTTCGAGGAAAAGCTCAGGTAGAGACAGGGCGTGTTTTCCCGGGCATATTTACTGAAGACAGTGAGGAAGGTGTCCAAAGGCACCTGTCCCGTGGTGGGCACCTGATCGGCCCGGATCGCGGCATAGACCTTGTCGGCGGTAATGTCAACGCCATCTGCGTACTCTTCGCCCGCGAGGTACACCAAAAAGGGCAGGACCTCGATGCCGTATTCTTTCACTATCTGTTCAGGCAGATCACAGGCGCTATCGGTGATGATTTGCAAAGACACAAGCAGCTCTCCTTCTCAGCGTTCTTTACTTCACTCCCTAGTTTTTTCGAGTTTGGCCCACCAATTCCTGCAAATCATGTTCAGTGTTGCACAGGGGATCCTGATCAAGTACAATAGGGATGTAGCATTCGGGGGGTTGGGAAAGATGATGGAGATGACCTGCAATTGCAAAGCACTGGCCAGGGAAGTGCAGGCCAGAATTTACGAACTGAAGTCAGAGCAAGTAGGCTTAAAACCCTTCATCCAATCGGACCAGGCCCTCTGGGAAGCCCTGGAGCGGGCCATCGCAGAGCTCACCTGGGTACTGAATAAGCTCAAAGCAGAGGAGGAGTAGGGTGAGACGTGTTGGAAATTTCTCCGTTGTGGCATTTGTGCTTCTGTTCACTATCCTCGGTACCACAATCCACGCCGCCGCCAAGTCAGGCGCCTTTATTCTGTTCCTAGGGGGCGTAGAATCGGGGCGGGAGGAGTACTCCTTCAGTTCAGAGGAGCTGAAAACAGACGGAGTGATCTCCGTGGGCGGCCAGCGCCTGGAAGTGCGCAGTACGCTCAAGGGCAGTGGAGGTAAATGGTCCCAGTATGAAGTGGTGCTGAGTCCCGGGGCCGCGGTCTCCGTCACTTTCCAGGACGGCAAGCTGGAGGCGGAGGTTGGGCCTCTGCGCCGCAGCTACGACCTGGCGGAGCCCTTTGTGGTTCTGGACAACAACGTTTTTGCCCATTACGAGCAGCTTCTCGCTCTGCCCCTGGCGGCAGGGGAAGAGCTGGCCTTTACATTAGTTGTGCCCAGCTTGGTCTTGGGCAACCAAAGCCCTGTGCTCAGCGGCAGCGCAGTCTATGTGGGCCAGGCGGCCTACCAGCTCCAGGAGGGGCAGCTGCTCTTGGATGAGTACATCATCACCATGCCGGGCAATCTGCAGATCCGCCTGTTGGCGGAAGCAGACCGCCTGATCCGCCTGGAGATACCTCTGCAGGCGGTGGAGGTGGTGCGGGAGGGCTATCTGGGCCTTAAAGAGGCAGCTTCTGAAAAGCCCCAGGCGGCGCATTTGCGCACCGAGGACTTCAGGGTGCCAAACGGCGAGATCACTTTGGCCGGAACCTTGAGCCTGCCCCTGGGAACAGGGCCCTTTCCTGCAGTTCTGCTCAACTCCGGCTCAGGGCCCCAAGATAGGGATGGCAACAGCCCGCCGAGCCTCATGACGGATATGTTCAGGATTCTCGCGGAAAGGCTTGCGGAAGTGGGCATCGCCGTGCTGCGCTACGATGAGCGGGGAGTGGGTGAGAGCACAGGCGATTACGCCGCCGCGGATCTCCACGATCTGCTCTCCGATGTGGAAGCGCTCTTGGATTACTTAGCGGCCCACCCGGAGATCGACCCCCAGCGCTTGGCCATGCTGGGCCACAGCGAAGGCGCCTATTTCGCCCCCCTGTTTGCGGAGCGGCTGAGCGCCGTGGTGCTCCTGGCGGGTGCTTCCATCCCCCTGGATGAGCTCATGGTGGAGCAGCTGGATTACCAGATCGCCCAGCCGTGGTTCACTGATCAGGAGCGAGCCTATCTAGAGGAGCTGAAGTCGCAGGTGGAAGTGCTGATCCAGGAGGCCCGGGAAGGCAAAGGGGAAAGCAGCGGTTTGGCTGCCAATCTGGATTGGATCCGGCAGCACATGGAGCTGCGCCCCCTGGACAACGTAGCCCAGGTCAAGTGCCCTGTCCTGATTGTGCAGGGGGAAGAGGATCTCCAGGTGATGCCTTACCACGCCAAGGCTTTGGCCCAGCGCCTGCGGGAGGCGGGGAATGACCAGGTAACCCTGGAGCTTCTGCCGGAGACCAGCCATATCTTCACCTTTGCCCACACCAGTCCCCAGTTTGATTCCCTCCAGCCCTTTGCCCTAAACCCTCAGCTGGTGGAGATCGTGGTTTCTTGGCTGGCTGAGCACCTCTAACTGTACACAAAAGGGGGCGTTGCAGAACTACTCGATTGAGTAGGAGCAACGCTCCTTTTTGTGTCTCTTGGCCTGAAAATGCGCCCAGAGTTGGACAGATCTTGAGATGGCAGACACATACGAGTGTTTTTGGGCGCGCGAAAAAGACT
>NZ_JBHGXH010000301.1:0-2928 GCF_041936445.1 Candidatus Darwinibacter acetoxidans
TTACGCCATGAACAATTTTCCCCTTAACGGCGGGGTGCGCGGCTTTACCATCTCGCCTCTCGGCGCACCCAGCCCGGCCGGCACGGTGGGCTTCAAAAACGGGCGCGGCGACAGGCTCTACGTGATTATCACGCCGGCCACGGGGCGGGTCCGGGTTTCGCCCACTCCTCCGCCTTAGCATGGCGCTCCTGGCAGGGCTGCGCTTTTTTTTTACCCGGGGAATTCCCTGGATACCTGAAAGCATGGCCATGCTGTACCGGACCTCGGGGCTGCTGCAAAGTCGGCGGCGATGAACGAGATAAATCCGTGGCGGTGTGTTCTTTACGATAATGCCGGCGCAATATAAAATTAAGAAGGCGGCAGAAAAGGCGCAGGCGGCCAAGAGACCCCTGCTGGGGATTAAATATTTACCCCAAAAGGGGCAGGAATATGGCGCCAATTAGGGAAATGTAAAAAAAGGCCGTGCTGCCCGGCGCCTTAAGGCGAGGCTTGCGGCGACGCCGCTCTTAATCGTCCCAGGAAAGAGGAGGAGAAAAGATGCCCGGCAGGCTGAAGCGTTTGCAGGAAGAGCTGAAGAAACGATCACTGGACGCAATCCTCATCACCCATCCGGCCAACCGCTTTTATATAAGCGGCTTCAGCGGCTCAAATGGCGTCCTTCTTATCAGCGCGGGAGAAGCCTTTTTGTTTACCGATTTCCGCTATCTGGAGCAGGCGGAGAAGCAGTCGCCTCACTTTAAGGTCTGCTCCTGGAAAGGGAAGCTCAGCGAAGCCCTGCAGCCGTACGTAAGCGCCGCAGGCTGGAAGAGCCTGGCATTTGAAGAGGAGCATGTCACCTATGCCCTGCACCGGGAGCTGAAAGAGGGGCTGGCGCTGGAGCTTCTCCCCGTGAAGGGGCTGGTGGAAGAGCTGCGCGCGGTAAAAAGCGAGGACGAAGTGGAGATCCTGCGCCGCGGCGCTGCCATCATGGACCAGGCCTTTGAATTCCTGCTCAACCTCATCAAGCCGGGCATGACCGAGAAAGAGGTTGCCCTGGAGCTGGAATACTACCTGCGCCGCCAGGGATCGGAGGGGTCTCTTTTCAGCTATATTGTGGCCTCGGGTGAGCGGGGCTCTCTCCCCCACGGCATCGCCTCAGATAAGCCTCTCCGCCGCGGCGAACTGGTGACGGTGGACTTTACCGGGACCTTCAATTCTTACGCCACCGACATGACGCGGACGATTGCCCTTGGTGAACCCGGCGCCCGTGCGCGCGAAATTTACGAAGCCGTCCGGCTGGCGCAGCAGGAGGCGCGGGAGAAGATCAGGCCGGGGATGACAGGGGTCGAGGCCGATGCCTTGGCTCGGGATCTGATTAAGGAGGCCGGCTTTGGAGAATACTTTGGGCATGGGCTGGGGCATGGCCTGGGCCTGGAGGTGCATGAGCAGCCCGTCCTGTCGCCCCGCAGCGAATCCACCCTTGTTCCCGGGATGGTGGTGACCATTGAGCCAGGCATCTATATTCCCGGCTGGGGCGGCGTGCGCATCGAGGACATGGTTCTTATCACTTCCGGCGGCGCCGAGTCGCTTACGGCAAGCCCCCGGGAGCTGATCGTGATTTAACCATGCATGGAGGTAGAGAAGAAGATGATTTCAACAAATGATTTTCATACCGGGCTGACCGTTGAACTGGACGGCGAAATTTACGAGGTGGTGGAATTCCAGCACGTCAAGCCGGGGAAGGGCGCTGCTTTTGTACGCTCCAAGATAAAAAATTTACATAGCGGCGCGGTCACCGAGCGCACCTTCCGGGCCGGTGAAAAGGTAAAGCGGGCCCACCTGGATCGGAAGGCCATGTCCTACCTTTACCGCAGCGGCGACGAGTTCATCCTGATGGACCAGGAGACCTATGAACAGATCTCCCTGACCAAGGAGCAGATGGAAGAGGCCACCAAGTACCTGAAAGAAAATGAAACCCTGAACGTGATCATGTACGGGGATAGGGTCATAGGCGTAGAGCTGCCCAACACGGTGGAACTGGCGGTAGTGGAAACTGAGCCGGGGGTCAAGGGCGACACCGCGGCGGGAGGAAGCAAGCCGGCCACCCTGGAAACGGGGCTGGTGGTGCAGGTGCCGCTTTTTATCAATGTTGGTGATATTTTACGGGTTGATACGCGCACCGGCGAATATATTGAGCGTGTCTAGAAAAACATAAGGTTGTCAGAGGAAAGGAGGCGCGAGCATGGCAGAAGATTTGAAGGCTCGTGTATCGTACTTGAAAGGCTTGGCCGAGGGGCTGGCGCTGGATGAAGAGAGCAAGGAAGGCAAGCTGCTGCGGCAAATCGTTGATGTACTGGATGAGATGGCCTACGAAATTGAGCAGCTGAAAACGGAGTACGAGGAGCTGCTGGAATACGCGGAGGCTATCGACGAGGACCTGGCAGAGATAGAAGATGATGTCTACGGGGACTACGACGAAGATGAAGAAGAAGACGACGATGATGAGACTTTTACCGTGGAATGCCCCAATTGCCGGGAGATGGTGGAGATCAGCGACGATCTCCTGCACACGGACAGTGCCATCAAAATAACCTGTCCCCGCTGCAGCGAGATTGTGATGATCGATGATGAAGATTGGGAAGACGAAGATCTTGACGAACTTCTCGATGCCGAAGACGGCGCGGAGGAGAAAGAAAACGATTAAATTCTTCTCTTATCGGCGATCAAGGGGCTGTACGATAGCACAGCCCCTTGTTTTTATTCTGAATCTGTTTTCCTGGCGTTAGGCCAGCTCTTCTTTTCACCTCTATCATGCAGTCGCAACCTGCCGGTGTTCCCGCGCTTTGACCTCCGACTTCCGACTTCTGATCTCTAAAATAAGCAAGTTCACTACGGGTTAATCATATACATTATTAACAGGCCGGGAGGGCAGCCAAGCCCGGCGATTTT
>NZ_JBHGXH010000302.1:0-1001 GCF_041936445.1 Candidatus Darwinibacter acetoxidans
CTGGTCCATGATGTTGATCCAGGAGCGGGGAGAGATTTCGCGGGCGATAAATTTCATTAACTCCGCGGTACCGGCCGCATTTCCGGGCATAACCAGGTGGCGAATAAGCAGCCCTTTAAAGGCTACCCCCCTCTTATCCACCGCCAGGTCCCCCACCTGGCGGTGCATTTCCTTGAGCGCTTCCCGGGCAATACGGGGATAATCGGATATGCGGGAGTACTTCCGGGCTATTGTTTCATCGGCATACTTGAAGTCCGGCATGTAAATATCGACAATGCCGTCGAGCAGGCGGAGAGCTTCAACCCTTTCGTAGCCGCTGCAATTGTAGACCAGGGGCAGCCGCAAGCCTTCTCCGGCAGCCGCTGACAGGGCTTCCACGAACTGCGGCAGATAATGGGTGGGGGTAACGAGGTTGATGTTCTCACACCCTCTTGCTTGCAGTTCAAGCATGATCCCCGCCAGCTCCGCAGTGGTGACGGCGTATTTTAGCTTCCCCCTGCTGATTTCATAGTTCTGGCAGAAAACGCAGCGCAGGCTGCAGAAAGCAAAAAATATGGTCCCAGAGCCTCCCCGGCCAACGAGAGGGGCTTCTTCTCCAAAGTGTGGGCTAAAACTGGAGATTTCGGCATCTTTACCGGCGCCGCACTCGCCGCGTTCACCGGAAATCCTGGAGGCGCCGCATTCCCTGGGGCATAGCTTGCAGGGCTCGAGCATATCGCTGAGAAGAGAAGCGCGGCGGGCCAGTTCTCCCGTTTTAAGAAGTTCCCGGTATCTTATGGTCGTGTCTCCTTATAAATTGTTTATTCATGTCGAAATATATTCTCTCCATGAGAAAGCTATTCACCATTGCCTGACTGCCACCCTGCTATTTCTTGCTTCTCTCTTCTGGCTTCTGGTTTTCCTGTATGGCATGCCCGGCACTAACACTTCAGGCGGGGCGGGCATGAAAGCCCGCCCCTACACATAAAACCCGGTTTTATAGGTTTTGCCAGTAGGCTCGC
>NZ_JBHGXH010000303.1:0-35098 GCF_041936445.1 Candidatus Darwinibacter acetoxidans
CTAAACGGCATATCTGCATGGGAAGCGGTGGAAAGTCTGGCACGAGCAGGATAAACCAAGCCGAGCGAGGAACAGAAACCCTTCGTTGAGTCAGAGAGAAGACGAGCGAAAATCCGTTTCATTTAGAGTTGCATTTCTGCATTGTTCTCCAGCTAAATTACCCTTGCAAATCCGAACAAATGTGGTATCCTAGTGAGGGAAACATTGACAAGGCGCGGCTGCTTTGGCAACTAGAATTACTGTACGAGGAGAGAGAAAAGTAAATGTCACGTTACACAGGACCAACGTGGAAGGTAAGTCGACGTTTGGGCTTTTCCCTAAGCGAAACAGGGAAAGAGCTCCGCAAGCGCCCATATCCACCTGGGCAGCATGGTCAAGGCCGCCGCAAACAGAGCAACTACGGGCGGCAGCTCCAGGAAAAGCAGAAACTGCGCTTCCTGTATGGCTTGAGCGAAAAGCAGTTTAGCAACCTCTTCGGCAAAGCCGCCAAGATGCCGGGCATTACCGGTGAGAACTTCATGATTCTTCTGGAATCCCGGTTGGATAATCTCGTGTACCGCCTGGGGTTTGCCCGCACCAGAAGGGGAGCCCGGCAGCTGGTCACCCACGGCCACATCACCGTCAATGGGAAGAAAGTTGATATCCCCAGCTACCATGTGAATGTGGGCGATGTGATCGGATTGCGGGAAAAGAGCCGCAACCTGCAGGTTGTGGAGGAAGCTCTTTCGGTACGCCCCAGCGTGCCAGAGTACCTGAGCTACGATGAGAATTCCCGCACAGGAACCTACGTACGGCTGCCCAAGAGAGAAGAACTGAACCAAGACATCAACGAAGCAGAAATCGTAGAGTTTTACTCCAGGTAAGACAGGCAGAGACCCCGCAGCAGGCGGGGTCTCTTTGCGTAAGAAAAAAAAACGGCCCAGCCGCTCTCACGGTGTGCCATTTCTTGCTGAGTTATTTACCGCAGGCCTTGCATACTTTGAGATCCCCTTTTTCCCAAAGCAGCTTCACTCCGGTCTTTCCACACGAGGGGCAAGTCCCTCTCCAGCCTGGACCTTTAACGTTCTTACCTCTTTTTGCTTTGGCCACGAACCAGTTACCCCCCTTTTCCTCACTGCATTAAAGTGGAGGCGGCACCCAGATTCGAACTGGGGATGGGGCTTTTGCAGAGCCCTGCCTTACCACTTGGCTATGCCGCCTCAGCCATTAAAATCTTATCACCTTTGACCGCTCCTGTCAAGGATCCACAGGCCCGCATCCGCTTCGCCCAAGGTACGAAAACTTATTTTCCCGCGCGTATAATTTCCCCCATCCCGCTCCAAACTACAAGCGAGGGTGAGGACCCAGCTCAGCGAACCAAAGGGAGACGGCTGAACCGTAGACTGGAAAGCGGAAAATTCGGCTAAGCCCTCGCGTCCCCCTTTGGCTGACCAACCACAACCACAATGAAACGCTAGTATTGGACCACCGCTGGGCAAGTCCGCGGCCCCGTTTTCCCGGTTTACGCGAAAAAGAGGAGCAGCTCTGCTCCTCTTTGCCTTTTCCAGCCTCAGTTTTTCGCTCCGCTGGTTCCGTTCTTGGGCAGGACCAGGTTGAGGATGATACCCACCACTGCAGCCAGGGCCATGCCGTGCAGTTTGACCTCGCCCAAGCCCAGCTGAGCTCCGCCGATACCCAGCACCAAAATGACGGAAGAGATGATCAGATTACGCTTGTCGCCGTAGTCAATACCCGCTTCCACCAGGGTTCTCATGCCCGAAGCGGCAATCACGCCAAACAGGACCACTGATACTCCGCCCATGACGGCAGAGGGAATGGTGGAAATTAGGGCACCGAACTTCTGGATGAAGGACATGGCCACAGCCAGCCCCGCCGCGACAGCGATAACCGAAACCTGGTGCACACCTGTGATGGCCAGAACGCCCACATTCTCCCCGTAGGTGGTGTTGGGCGGGCCGCCCACCAAGCCAGCCCAGGTTGTAGCTAACCCATCTCCCAGAAGGGTGCGGTGCAGACCCGGGTCTTTGTAGAACTGTTTACCGGTGATCCTACTCAGTACCAGCACATCGCCTAGGTGCTCGGTAATGGTCACCAACGACACGGGCAGGACCATGGCGATGGCCGCCCAGTTGAACTTGGGCACCATGAACTTGGGCAGGCCGATCCAGGCCGCTTCCACCACGGGGCTGAAATCCACCACGCCGTTGAGCAGGGCAAAGATGTAGCCAGCGATGATGCCGATGAGGATGGGAACCACAGCGAAAAAGCCTTTGAAGAACATGGTACCCAGCACCGTCACGATGATAGTGAAAAGAGCAACGCGTACATCAGGATTGGCCAGAGACCCGCCGCCGGTAAGGCCCGCCATCTCCACCGCAGTGCCCGCCAGACCAAGACCGATCACCATGATCACTGAGCCGATAACAACTGGAGGCAGCACCCTATCAATCCAATCCGTCCCGATGCGGGCTACAAGTAGGGCCACCACTGCGTACACCAATCCCACTGCCACTCCCCCGCCCAGGGCGTATTGGGGGCCCCAGATGGAAGCGATGCTGATGATGGGCGCGATAAAGGCAAAGGATGAGCCTAAGTAGGCCGGTACTTTGCCCTGGGTAATGAGGATGAATAGCAGTGTACCGCTGCCGGAGGTAAATAACGCCACAGCCGGATCAAAACCTGTCAACAGGGGAACCAGAACTGTAGCGCCAAACATGGCGAACAAATGCTGAAAGCCTAGGGCCAGATGCTGCCCCACACCCAACTGCCGCTGCCCAACTACCGTTTTCATTAGTTAAACTCCTCCTTTTAAGTCTCACTGGACTTGCTTAAAGGTTAGTCTCTCTCCAAAATCAGCACACGTTCATCTTGATCCGTTTCCCTGAGCCGCACCGCGATCACTTCCTTAGCGGAGGTGGGCACGTTCTTGCCCACATAGTCGGCCCTGATGGGCAACTCTCGGTGGCCCCGGTCAACCAAGACCGCCAGCTGCACCCTGGCCGGACGGCCCAGGTCCATGATGGCATCCAGGGCTGCCCGGGCAGTCCTGCCGGTAAACAGCACATCATCCACCAGCACCACAGTCCTGCCCTCCACGCTCACCGGCATGGAAGTGTGGCTGACGATGGGCTGTTCCGCCACGGAGCTGAGGTCATCGCGGTAAAGGGTGATATCCAAAACGCCTACCGGCACTTGTACGCCCTCAATCCGCTCAATCACCTTGGCCAGCCGCTGGGCCAGGGGAACCCCTCTGGTGCGGATGCCCACCAAAAGCACTCCGTCGGTGCCGCGATTGCGCTCCACAATTTCGTGGCCGATCCTGGTTAAGGCCCGCCTGATTTGTTCCCCGTCGAGAATCTGGGCTTTTTCCCGGAGAATACTCTCACCTCCCCATAAAAAAATGCTGCTTCCACGCACAGTCCGCGGGCAAGAAGCAGCCTACTTCCGTATCCCTTCCTTGCCAGCCTCTCTGTGCTCGCTTAAAGGAACTAAGCTTTTTCTCCACTCTACACCAAGAAACAGGGCTTGTCAATCAATTTGTCGCGCCTTGGCCACAATCTCCCAAAACTCGGGTCCCGGGTCCGAGCTGAACTCCAGAAGCTGGCCGTCGGGGTGCTGAAAGGCCAGGTAGCAGGCATGGAGCAATTGGCTCTTGGCACCCAAGTTGCCTGATTTGTAACCATAGACCGGATCCCCCACGATGGGATGGTGGATGCTGGCTAGATGCACCCGGATCTGGTGCGTACGCCCGGTGATCAGCTCCAATCTCAGCAGAGTGTATTTCCTAAACCGCTCCTGGACAGTGAACACCGTCTGGGCCGGGCGGCCCGTTTCCACCACCGCCATTTTCTTGCGGTTTTTCGGATGGCGCCCAATGGGCTTGTCGATCAGGCCTTCATCCTCCCGCACCGCGCCGTGGACCAAAGCCAGGTAGTGCTTGTCCATCAAACGGTTCTTGAGCAGGTGGGCCAGGTGGGCGTGGCAGCGGTCTGTCTTGGCCACCACCAAAAGCCCGCTGGTGTCTTTGTCCAGCCTATGCACTAGGCCCGGCCGTTCGGGACCGCCCCCTTCCGCCAGATCAGCAAAGTGGTAGAGCAGAGCGTGGACCAGCGTCTCGCTGACATTGCCCGCGCCGGGATGCACCACTAGACCCTTGGGCTTGTTGATCACCGCGAGTTCCTCATCTTCATAGATGATCTCCAGGGGTATCGGCTGCGGCTCCAAACTGGGCTCCGGCTCCATTGGTAGGGTTACCCGGATCTCATCGCCCGCGCGGAGTTTGTAGCCCGCCTTCACCAATGCTTCATTCACCAGCACCAGCCCGTCGTCGATCAAACGCTTCACCTGGGAGCGGCTGAGCTCCAGGCGCTCACTGAGGTACACATCCAAACGGCCGCCCGAGTCTTCAGTTACGGTCAACACGCGCCTTTCAGCGGGTTTGGGGGTCATGAACCAAAACCTCCCAAAACAGCAGGGCTACACCCAGCACAATGGCCACATCGGCCACGTTGAACACGAAGATGCGGATGTCCAAAAAATCAATCACCGCTCCCCAGCGCAGCCGATCCAAGAGATTGCCCAAAGCCCCCACAACGCTGATCACCACGCCCCAGCGCACAAAGGCGCTTTTCGCTTTCAGCTTCTTCCAGTGCATCAAGACCAAGGACAGGCAGACCAGGGCAACGAGGGAAAGCACAGCCACTCTCCCCTGAAAAAGCCCGAAGGCCGCCCCCCGATTCTGCACATAGGTGAGGTAGAAGATGGGTGGAATGATGGGAATGCTTTCCCCATCGTGCATGTTGGCCATAACCAAATGTTTAGAAACTCGGTCAGCGAGCAGAATCAAGCCCGCCGCAAGTGCATAACTCAACGGCTAAAGCCCCTTCCCCTATTCTCTGCCGATATTATTCTGTATCTGGGAAGGAATTCCCTGCCTGCTGCTGGAGGTGCCGAATTCAGCCACCTCTTCCCAGGCCGCATCGCGGTCAAAGGCGTAATCCAACCTCCCCCGCAAACCAGCCTCGGGGGGCCTGCGCAGCGCTTCCTCCTCCACGGGGCGCGCCGTTTGTTCCTCCGTTTCCCGCTCCTTCTTGCACTGCACGCAAAGGACAGTCCGGGGCAGGGCCAGAAGCCGCTCCTCGGGAATGGGCTGGCCGCAGCTTTGGCAGATCCCGTAACTTCCCTTGCGTATGGCCTCTTGAGCCTCGGCGACCTCCGCGAGCTGTTTGCGAGCGGCCTGGAGCAAACCCAGGTCCTTACTGCGCTCGTACATCTGGGAGCCGTAGTCGGCGGGATGGTTGTCATAGGCGGAAAGTTCCCGATCCGCCTCATCCGCGGGTGTCTCCAGACCCCCAGGTCCGGTGAGCCGCTCCACCACCGCCAGCAGCTCTTCCTTTTCTTGTTCCAGCAGTTTCTGCAGTTCCTGTAAACGTCCTTGGTTGATCATACCTAATGCCTCCGGGCCAGTTCGTTTTGGACGATGCGGGTGATTTCGGCGATGAACTCCCCCACCACAGGCAGATTCCAGGAAGCCAGTTTACCCAATCCATAAAGGAAGAAAGCGCCCACCACCGTAAAGCCTATGGCCAGTCCGAATCCCCGGGCGATGCCCGCCAGGAAATTGAGGTAGAGCAGGCGCCGGGGCTTGCGGTAAAGCTCGATGTACTCGGCTATGCTTGCCTTTTCCAAGGCTAGGGCCAGGTGCTCCAATCTGGTCAGGAGTGTCTGAATCAAACCTGGACTGATCCTCTCTCCCACTTCATCCACCCTTTCGCCCTTAGAGTATGCAAAACCCCCATCCGTATTCCCTACGGATGGGGGTCAACATACAGCCTGTTAGCCTTGGACCACCTCTAGGCAGCGCCGGCAGATGCCGGGATGCTCCGGATCCGAACTGAGCTCGGCGAAGTACTTCCAGCAGCGCTGGCATTTTTCGCCTTCCGCCCGGAACACATCCACCGCCAGTCCCGGTTCGCTGTAGAGGGTCTGCCCCGCCTCTTCCCAAGGCTTCACTTCCACCTGGGAAACGATGAACAGCAGGCGCAGGTCCGGGGCAAAGGCCTCAAGGACATCCCTTTTGGCCTGGTCCGCGTAGAGCACCAAGCGGGCTTCGTTGGCTCCGCCAATCACCTTAGCGGTGCGGGCCAGCTCCAAACCCTTGGCCACGATGCGCCTGATCTCCAGGAACTCGTCCCAGCGGCGTTCCAGCTCTTCATCCCAGTACTCGGCGGGCAGCTCCTGCCAGGTGGAAAAATGCACGCTCTTCTCCGGCCGCACCTGTTCGGGCAGGTAGCCCCAGATCTCTTCGGCAGTAAAGACCAGGATCGGGGCGATGAGCTGGGCCAGTTCCTTGATGATGGCCAGGAAGGCCGTCTGCGCGGAGCGGCGCTCCCTGCTGTCCGGAGCATCGCAGTAAAGGCGATCCTTCAGCACATCGAGGTAGAACCCGCCCAGATCCACCGCACAGAACTGGTGCACAGCGTGGTACACGATGTGGAAATCGTAAGCGGCATAGGCCTTCCGCACTCTCTTGCTGAGCTTGGACAGCTGCATCAATGCCCAGCGATCAAGCTCTTCCATCTCCCCGTAGGGAACGCTGTGTACCGCCGGGTCGAAATCGTGCAGGTTGCCCAGGATAAAGCGGGCGGTGTTGCGGATCCGCCGGTAGACATCGGACAGCTGTTTGAGGATATCTGGGGAGATGCGGATATCGCCCCGGAAATCGGCGGAGGAAACCCACAGCCGCAAAATATCTGCGCCGTACTGCTCCCAGACTTCTTCCGGAGCAATGACGTTGCCCAAGGACTTGGACATCTTATACCCTTCCCCATCCACCACCATACCGTGGGTGAGCACAGACCGGTAGGGAGCCTGGCCCTTGGTGGCCACCGCCACAGACAGGGAGGACTGGAACCAGCCCCGGTGCTGATCGCTGCCCTCTAAATAGAGGTCAGCGGGCCAGGACAGCCCGTCCCTGGAAGTGAGCACCGCCCAGTGGGAGACGCCGGAGTCAAACCACACATCCATGGTATCCGTCTCTTTTTCGAAGCTGGTGCCGCCGCAGGCCGGGCAGGTAAAGCCCGGAGGCAGAAGCTCCTGGGCGGACTTCTCAAACCAGGCGTTGGAGCCCTCTTGGCTGAAGATCTCCGCCACATGGTCCACAGTCTCCCGGGAGGCAATGGTCTCTCCACAGGCACAGTAAAAGACGGGGATGGGCACACCCCAAACCCTCTGCCGGGAGATGCACCAATCGCCGCGCTCGGCTACCATGCCTCTGATGCGGTCAATGCCCCAACTGGGAATCCACTGGACTCCGTCAATGGCCTGGAGCATGGCCTCCCGGAACTGCTCGATGGAGATGAACCACTGATCAGTAGCACGGTAGATCACCGGTTCCTTACAGCGCCAGCAGTGGGGATAGGCGTGATCCACAAAATCCAGTTTCAAAAGGTCCCCTGAGCGCTCCAGATCACCGGTGACCGCCCGGTTGCCCTCGTCCAGCGTTAAGCCGGCGTAGGGCCCCGCCTCTTCCGTAAACCGTCCCTCGGCATCCACCGGCGAGAGTACGGGCAGATCATATTCCAACCCAACCAGGTAGTCTTCGTGGCCGTGCCCCGGCGCCGTATGCACACAGCCGGTACCGGCTTCCAAGGTCACATGACCGCCCAGGATGACCAGGGAATCCCGCTCCAAGAGGGGATGGCGGCACACAACGCCCTCCAGCTCTACACCCTTAAACTCGCCCACCACTGCCTGGGCTTCCAGGCCCAGCTCCTCCAGGACGCCCTTGGCCAGTTCTTTGGCCATGAGCAGCTTTCCCCGCTCGGTCTGCACCAAGACGTATTCAAATTGGGGATGCAGGGCAATGGCTAAGTTCGCCGGTATGGTCCAGGGCGTGGTGGTCCAGATCACGATGTAGGTATCTTCTTCAGGGAGAAGACCCCTGCCATCCCGCACCGGGAAACGCACATAGATGCTGGGGGAGCGGTGGTCGTGATACTCAATCTCCGCCTCGGCCAGGGCAGTCTGGCAGTCTGCGCACCAGTACACAGGCTTTTTGGCTTTGTAGACATAACCCTTTTCCACCATGTCCCCGAACAAGCGGATCTGGGTGGCCTCATAGTGGGGATGCATGGTGATGTAGGGGTCGGCCCACTCTCCCCAGACCCCCAGGCGCCTAAACTGGCTGCGCTGGTTATCGATCTGCTCCAGGGCATAGGCGGCGCAGTGCTTCCGAAACTCAGAGACGGACATCCCTTCCCGCTTTTTCCCCAGGGCCCTGACCACATGCAGCTCAATGGGCAAGCCGTGGGTGTCCCAGCCGGGAACATAGGGGCACTGATAGCCGGCCAAAGAGCGGGAGCGAATGACGATATCCTTCAGCACTTTATTCAGCGCCGTGCCGATATGGATGTTACCGTTGGCGTACGGAGGGCCATCGTGCAGAATGAACGTGGGCCTGTTCTGGGCCCTGCCCAGCTCCTGCAGCTGGCCGTAATAATCCTCAGCGTCCCACTTCTCCAGCATGGCAGGTTCCCGCTGGGGCAGATTCCCCCGCATAGGAAAGTCTGTCACAGGCAGCTGTAACGTGTGTTGATATGCCGATCCTTTTTCCATAACTACTCCTCCCCTGTACCATAAAAAAACCGCCCCGGAAAGGGACGGAAATGACCGCGGTACCACCCTAGTTAAGACGCCGGTACACCAAGCGCCTTCACTCTGCGGGTATAACGGTACCACCGGCTCAGCCTACTTCGAGGTTCAGCTGGCAACTCCCGGGTGATCTTCCTTAGCTGTTCCTGGCATCCGCTCGCACCTGCCCGGACTCTCTGCAGCCACTCCCAGCTAGTACTCTCCCGTTCATCGTCTTTTCCAATATTGTCGATATTATACCCAACCAGCACCGAGAAGTCAACACCGATCGGGGGCGGGAGATAGCTTCTCCCGCCCTCCTTCAGTACCATTTTACTTGTCTTGAAAAACCGGGGTGCGCTTTTCCAAAAAGGCCTGCAGTCCTTCCCGGGCATCTTCATGGGTGAAGCACTCCCCGAAAAGCTCCGCCTCGCCTTGGCCGCTGGCTGCTTTGAGCCCCACCGAGGCGTTTACGGCCCGCTTAGCCAAAGCCAGGATGGGACCAGACTTAGCTGCCAGTTCTTGGGCCAAGGCCTGGGCCCGAGGCAGAAGCTCCTCCGGCTCCAGCACTTCCAGGACTAAACCGGCGTCCAGCGCTTCCTGGGCTGTATAGCGCCTCCCGGAAAAAATCCATTCCTTGGCCCGGGTAGGGCCGATCAAGCGGGGCAGCCGCTGGGTGCCCCCAAAACCGGGGATGATGCCCAGACCAATCTCGGGCTGGGCGAACACTGCCTTACTGGAAGCCAGGCGCAGATCGCAGGCCAAGGCCAGCTCCAGGCCCCCGCCCAGGGCGTAGCCGTTGATCGCGGCGATGAAGACGGCGGGATGGTCTTCCATCTGCTGGAAAATCCGGTTTCCCTTCAGGGAAAAGGCTCTGGCCGCTTCCGGATCCATCTCCGCCATGGCCTTCACATCCGCCCCCGCGGCAAAGGCTCGGCCCTGTCCTGTCAGGACCACCGCCTTTACCCCCTCCCCTTGGAGGTGGTTAAGGAGGTCTTCCAGTTCATCCAGGGCCTGTTCATCCAGGACATTGAGCTTCTCTGGCCGGGCCAGCTCCAAGAGGCCTGCCTTCCCGCTCAGGGTAAGCTGAAAACACTCCAAATGCACCTTGTTCCCCCCTGGCCTTTAGTCGTAGCTGTAAAAGCCGCTGCCGGTTTTGCGCCCCAGCTTCCCGGCGCGCACCAACTTGCGCAGGAGGGGCGCGGGACGGTATTTATCCTCACCCAGTTCCGCCTGGAGCGTTTCCATGATGGCCAAGCAGATGTCCAAACCGATGAGGTCTGCCAGGGCCAAGGGCCCCATGGGGTGATTCGCCCCCAAGCGCATAGCGGTGTCAATATCCTCAGCTGAAGCCACGCCCTCCCCCAAGAGGAAGATGGCCTCGTTGATCATGGGCAGAAGCAGGCGGTTGACGATAAAGCCAGGGGCTTCCTCCACCACCACGGGAGTCTTGCCCAGGGCCTTGGCAAACTCCTTGCTCCTTTCCAGGCACTCCGGGGACGTAAAGGGCGTGCGCACCAGTTCCACCAGCTCCATCCGGGGCACCGGATTGAAGAAGTGGATGCCCACCACCCGCTGCGGTTCCCTGGTCACAGCGGCAATGGCGGTGACACTCAAGGCCGAGGTATTGGTGCCCAAGATACACTCGGGGGAACAGATCTCAGCCAACTTGCGGAAAAGCTCCTGTTTTAGCTCTAGATTCTCCGAGGCTGCTTCCACCACAACCTCTGCAGCCTTCAGCGCCTGGAGCTCATCGGCCACTTGGATCCTGGCCAAGAGCTCAGCTTTTTCCTCGGCCTCCAGGCGCCCCCTTTCCACCTGGCGGGCGAGGCGTTTTTCTATGGCTTTGAGCCCCGCCTCTGCCCTTTCCCGATCCACATCCAGGAGCACAACCTGTCCCACCGCTGCCGCCACTTCAGCAATTCCGCTGCCCATGGTTCCCGCGCCAATCACTCCTATAGTCCGCACACTGGTCACCTCCCCACAAAGCTACAGGCGCTCCACAGTCACGGCATAACCCTGTCCGCCGCCGATGCACAGGGTAGCCAACCCCTTTTGGGCCCCCCGCTGTTCCATGGCGTGCAGCAGCGTCACCAGGATCCGAGCGCCGCTCGCGCCAATGGGGTGGCCCAGGGCAATGGCTCCGCCGTTGACGTTGACCTTGGCCGGGTCCAGACCCAGCTCCCTCATGACCGCGATGGACTGGACGGCAAAGGCTTCATTGGCCTCAATCAGATCCAAATCGTCAATCTGCCAGTCGCATTTGGCCAGTGCCCTGCGGGTGGCTTCCACAGGGCCCAAACCCATAATCCCGGGATCCAGCGCGGAAGAAGCGTAGCTTTTCACCTGGGCCAAGGGTTTTAGGCCGAGGCTTTCCGCCTTTTCCCGGGACATGACCAAGAGAGCCGCGGCGCCGTCGTTGATCCCAGAGGCGTTGCCCGCGGTCACGGTGCCATCTGGCTTAAACGCCGGGCGCAGCCGGGACAGGGACTCCACCGTAACCCCCTCCCGGGGATACTCATCCCGCTCAAACACGATGGGATCGCCCCGGCGCTGGGGAATGACCACCGGCACGATCTCAGCTTGGAAGCGGCCTTCCGCCAGGGCTTGCTGGCATTTTTCCTGGCTGGCCGCGGCAAACTCGTCCTGCTCAGCCCGGCTGATCTGCCAGCGCTCCGCGATGTTTTCCGCCGTGATACCCATGTGGGTATCTGTGAACGCGCACCAGAGGCCGTCCTTGATCATGGTGTCCGTCAGCTGTTCATGGCCCATACGGGCTCCCCAGCGCGCTTTCGGCACCGCATAGGGCGCAGTGCTCATGCTCTCCATACCGCCCACCACGAAGACATCTCCATCACCGGCCCGGATGGCTTGAGCCGCCAGGCCCACAGCCTTTAGGCCCGAGCCGCACACCTTGTTGATGGTGTATGCTGGAACAGTCTCCGGGATGCCCGCCTCCATGGCCGCCTGACGGGCGGGGTTCTGGCCCGCAGCCGCCTGCAGGACATTCCCTAAGATGACCTCATCGATCTCTTCCGGCGGCAGGTTCGTCTCTTCCAGGATCCGCCTTATCACCACTGCAGCCAGCTGCGGAGCAGTGAGGTCCTTCAGGGTGCCTCCGAAACTGCCGATGGCCGTGCGCAGTGCCTTGACAATGACCACTTCGCGCATGTTCATCCTCCTTTGCATTCCTCTTTCCTCGCCCCGCCTCAGGTGCTGGGCTTCTGCTTCCGGCGGCGCCTTTCCAAGTGGGCCGGCTCGATCGCCCGCTCCTCCATGGACTCCAAGAGCCCCGCCACGCCCCGGGACCTGCCCGCCTGCTCCCCTTCAGACTGCCAGCCTTCGTCGATGTACTGCGGCTCCACGTAGGTGGCAATCACCCCTTCGTAGTTGCGCAGCACCACCTTGGTTGGGGACATGCTGATCAAGTACTGGGGCATTACGGGCGTTTTGCCGCCGCCGCCGGGAACATCAATCACGTAAGTGGGCACCGCGTAACCTGAGATATGGCCCCGGAGCGCCTCCATGATCTCTAGACCCTTGGAGACTTTGGTCCGGAAATGCTCGATGCCCATGGACAGGTCGCACTGGTAGATGTAGTAAGGACGGACGCGGATTTTCACCAGCTCCAAAACGAGCCTTTTCATGATTTCGGGATTGTCGTTCACGCCCCGCAAGAGGACGCTCTGGTTGCCCACGGGGATACCGGCGTCCGCGATCCTTTCGCAGGCTGCCCTGGAAGCGGCTGTGATCTCTTTGGGATGGTTGAAGTGGGTATTCAGCCAGATGGGGTGGTACTTCTTCAGCATCTTGACCAGATCGCCGGTGATCCGCTGGGGCATCACCACCGGCGTGCGGGTGCCGATGCGGATGATTTCCACATGGGGGATGGCCCGCAGACGCTTGATGATCTCCTCCAGCCGCTGATCCGCCATGAGCAGGGCATCTCCACCGGAGAGGAGCACATCCCGAACCTGCGGCGTGTTTTTGATGTACTCAATGCCCTGCTCGATCAACTCCCAGCTCACACCGGCATCCCTCTGTCCGGCAAAGCGGCGCCGGGTGCAGTGGCGGCAGTACATGGAACACTGGTCCGTGATCAGAAACAGCACCCGATCGGGATAGCGGTGGGTTAAGCCCGGTACCGGCGAATCCTCCTCCTCGCTGAGGGGGTCCCGCATATCTGCTCTGCTGGCATAGGTCTCGTAGATGGTGGGTATGGCTTGCTTGCGGATGGGGCAGTTGGGATCAGTGGGGTCCATCAGTGAGGCATAGTAGGGCGTGATCCCCATCCGGAAGATCTCCAGTACCTTAGTGATATCAGCCTTCTCCGCCGCGGTTAAGGGCACAACCTTTTCCAGTTCCTCCACAGTCTGGATGCGATTGCGCACCTGCCAGTGCCAATCGTTCCACTCTGCTTCGCTGACGCCCCACCTGAGCCAAGGCTCCTGCTTTAGGCTTTCTTTTTTCACCGCACTCAACGCCAAACCTCCTTAGCACTTAAACTCAAACTGTCAGGACCATCTCCTTAAGCTCCGGGGAAATCTCCAGGGGAGCTTCCGTCAGTTCTCGAATCTGGTCCACCGTGAAATTGGGGTTCTTCTCCAGGAGCATCATCGTACCCCGATTGGGGCGAAGCACCCCCAGCTCGGTCACGATCAGATCCACTTCCCCCGCGGCTGTGAGGGGCAGGCGGCACTCCTTCAGCAGTTTGGGCTGGCCGTCCTTGGTGGTGTGGCTGGTGCCCACGATCACCTTTTTAGCCCCCACAACCAGATCCATGGCCCCGCCCATACCAGGGACCAGCTTACCGGGCACCATCCAGTTGGCCAGATTCCCCCAGGCATCTACCTCCAGGGCACCCAGCACGGTCACATCCACATGGCCGCCCCGGATGATGGCAAAGGACATGGCGCTGTCGAAAAAGCAGCCACCCGGCGCAATGGTCACAGGTTTACCCCCCGCGTTGACCAGATCCAGATCCTCCTGGCCCGGGGCGGGATCAGGTCCCAAGCCCAGCAGCCCGTTTTCCGACTGCAGAATGACTTCGATCCCCGGAGGTATGTACTGAGCCACCATGGTGGGCAGCCCAATGCCCAAATTGACCACATCGCCATGGGAGAGCTCCTGGGCAATCCGCTGAGCAATGATGACTCTTTTCTGTTCCTCAGTCACCGCTGCTCACCCCCTTTGTCAGAATATCCACGAAGATACCGGGGGTGACCACCTGGTCCGGGTCAAGTTCCCCCACTTCCAGGATTTCTTCCACCTCGGCGATGACCAGCTCCGCGGCCATGGCCATAATGGGATTGAAGTTCCGGGCGCTCTTGCGGTAGATCAAATTACCCTTGCGGTCGGCCTTCCAGGCTTTGATGAGTGCAACATCCGCATGCAGCGGCGTCTCTAAAAGATAAGTCCGGCCCTCAATCACAAACTCCTGCTTGCCCTCGGCCACAATCGTCCCCACCCCGGTGGGTGTGAGCACCCCGCCCAGGCCCGCTCCGCCACAGCGGATGCGCTCCACCAAGGTACCCTGGGGAACCAGCTCCACCTGAAGACGCCCTTCGATCATGCGCCGTCCCGTTTCCGGATTGGTCCCGATGTGGCTGGTGATCAGATTGGCAACCGCATCGGCACTGATCAGCATGCCAATGCCGTTACCCTGCACGCCCGTATCGTTGGCAATCAGTGTCAAATCGCGCACGCCCCTCCGGGCAAGTTCGGCGATGAGGTTCAGGGGCGCACCGCAGGTTAGAAAACCTCCGATCATCACGGTGCTGCCGTCTTTAACCTTCGCCACAGCTTCTGGCACTGATAAAATCTCGGGCATGTTTTCCCTCCCTTTTTGCACTATGTTATGTTTTCAGAGGCAGTCCCAAGATCTGCCTGGCTTCATCGGGGCTGGCCACTTCCCGCCCCAGTTCCCGCGCGAGGCGCACGACCCTGGCCACCAGCTGCCCTGTGCTCGTGGCCAGCTCCCCCTTGCGGTAGTAGATGTTGTCCTCAAAGCCCACCCGCACATGTCCGCCCATGGCGATGGCCACCGCGGCCAGGGGCGTCTCAAAGCGCCCTATCCCCGATACTGTCCAGGTGGCACCCGGGGGCAGAGCATCCACCAGGAAAACCAGATTGCGCACGGTGCCCGCCATGGCACCAGGGACTCCCAAAACGAAGTTGAAATGGAGCGGCTCCTCCACGAGGCCCTGCTTCACCAGGCGCAGTGCGTTATCGATCATCCCGGCCTCAAAGACCTCAAACTCCGGCTTGATGCCCCGTTCCTGCATCATGCGGGCCGCCTCTTCCACGAAACCCTGGGGATTGGCGAAGATGTCAGACCCGAAATTGCAGGTCCCCGTGGTCAAAGTGGCCATTTCCGGATTGAGCTCCAGGGGCTGCAGGCGCTCCTGGGCGCTGTGCCACACCGCCCCACCGGTGGAGGGCTGGAAGATCACCGGGCAGGCCTCCGCCACCAAACGCTGGATCTCCCGGTACACCTCCCGATCCTGGGTGGGGGTTCCATCGGCCAGCCGGGCGTGGACGTGGACGACGGCTGCTCCCGCCTCGTAGGCTTCCAGAGCCGCCTGGGCGATCTCTTCCGGTGTGATGGGCAGATTGGGCTGCTGCTCGCGGGTTACTTCTGCTCCTGTGAGGGCGGCGGTGATGATCAGTTTGGTCAACGGCTATCCCCTCCTCTGTCTCTCTTTCGGCACAACGCACACGCCCTTGGCCTCTGCGACCAAAATTGGCTCTTCCAGCACATCCATGGCGGACGGAGCCAGCCCGCTCTCCTGGGGGCGGGTGATCTGCTTTACCGCCTGAAACTCCATTTTGCGCGAGGTATTACCCACTTCGGTGAGCCGGGCCCGCACCTCGAGGAAGTCCCCGGCGTAGACCGGTGCCCTAAACATCACTTCGCTGTAGGTGAGGAAGAGCCCCTCATCGCCGTCGTGGCGGATCAGCAGCTCCGTTGCGGCATCGCCAAAGAGCTGAAGGACGAAGGCACCGTCCACCAACCCTCCGCCATAATGGGCCTGGGCTGCGCTGACCCTAACTCGCAGGACACTCTCCAGCATCCTATTCACCCCTTTCCAGCCTCCGTGCTACTTCTTTAGCCAAAAAACCTGCCACATCCCGGGCGGTGGTTCCCGGCCCGAAACCGGCATCGAACCCGAGCTCAGCGGCGAGAATCCGATCGATGCGGGGGCCGCCAACCACCATGATCAGCTTGGGCCTTAGTCCTTCCGCCTCCGCCAGTTCCACCAGTTCCGTGAGGTTTTGGATGTGCACATTCCTCTGGGTGACCACCTGCGACACCAAAACCGCATCGGCCTGAACCTCCACCGCCTTCTGCAGGAGCATCTCGTTGGGGATCTGGCTGCCTAAGTTGTAGGTCTCGAACATGGGATAACGCTCCAAGCCGTATTCGCCCTTGTAGCCCTTCATGTTCATAATGGCGTCCAAGCCCACCGTATGGGCGTCGGTGCCTGTACAGGCGCCCACCACCACCACTTTCCGCCCGATTTTCTCTGCAATGAAGGCGTTGATCTCCTCAAAATCCATGGGCGGTTCCGCCGCCGGCACTGCCGGCAGGGTGGTGAGGTCCACGCTGTGGCGGCAGCTGCCGTAAACGATAAAGAACGTGAAGTCGCGCAGATCTTTGCTGTGCACGATCTGCACATCATCCAAGCCCATCTGGGAGGCCAGCCGGCGAGCCGCCTCCTGGGCCTGGGCCCCGGCGGGCAGAGGCAGGGTAAAACTGAGCTGCACTCTTCCATCATTCCAGGTATCTCCATAGGGCCTGATCAGCTGCTCCCTCATGACCGCTTCCCCCCTTCCGCTGCCTGCAGGCCCAGTTCACGCCCGAGCCGCTCCATAAAGGGATTCACGTAGTCTATACCTTTGCGCACCACTCCCTCACGGCCTTTGCCCCCTGCGGGCGGGCGCTTAATGTCGGCGAAATACCCCTGGCTGATGGCACGCTTCAGGCCCAGCTGGGCAATCTCCTCCAAAAACGCCACGGTCTTTGCCACGATCTCCTCCGACCTTTTTTGGA
Organism: Candidatus Darwinibacter acetoxidans; assembly: GCF_041936445.1. Taxonomy (NCBI): domain Bacteria; kingdom Bacillati; phylum Bacillota; class Clostridia; order Candidatus Darwinibacteriales; family Candidatus Darwinibacteriaceae; genus Candidatus Darwinibacter; species Candidatus Darwinibacter acetoxidans. Next base: position 16,685 of record NZ_JBHGXH010000303.1, read on the forward strand.
TCAGGCCATCGGGCTTGAAGGTGATTTCCCTGCCCAGGTCCCGGGCATTTTCCATCACATACTTGGCGTTCTCCAGACTGAGGATGCGGTCGCTGAGGTAGGGGGTATGGATGGCCTCGGTGAGCATGCCCAGAAGGTGGATGCTCTGGCCGGTGAGGACCGAGGCTAAGTTGAACATGGCGTTCTGCACATGGCCCATGAAGATATCTCCAGTCATGTACTTGGTGGGAGGCATGTACTTCAGCGGCGATGCGGGGAAAATCTGGCGGACAGTTTGGGCCATGGCCAGTTCGTAAAGGAACCCGTTGGGCAGCTTGGGATCGAGCTCAAAGGCGTGCCCTAAGCCCAGCTGCCAGGGGCGCAGCCCTGCCTGGAGGGCCAGCCGTTCGTTGATGAAGTTGGACGCCAAAACAGTATGGGCCTGCTCATAGGCATCCGCGGTGGTGAGGTAGTTGTCTTCTCCGGTGTTGATAATGATCCCGGCATAGGCGTTGATCATGCGGGAAAAGTGCTGATCGGCAAAAGTGCGATCCATATTGATATCCCTAAAGAGAATGCCGTACATGGCATCGTTCAGCATCATATCCAGCCGCTCCAGGGCTCCCATGGCGGCGATTTCAGGCATGCACAGGCCCGAGCAGTAGTTAACCAGCTGGATGTAGCGGCCCAGCTCCTCGCCTACTTCATCCAGGGCCTGCCGCATGAGGCGGAAATTGGCCTGGGTGGCATAGGTACCGCCGAAGCCCTCGGTGGTGGTGCCGTAGGGAACATAATCCAGGAGGCTCTGGGCCGTGGTGCGGATCACGGCGATGATGTCTGCGCCGTGTCTGGCCGCGGCCTGGGCCTGTTTCACATCCTCAAAGATGTTACCGCTGGCCACGATCACGTATTTCAAAGGCTCCGGGCCCGTACCCAACCTAGCTTTAAGTTCCTCCCGGGTCTGCCGCTGTCGGGCAATGGCCTCCAGGGCCCTTTGGGTGTACTCAGCCAAAACCTGCTCCACCCGGGCAGGCGGTTGGATCTCCAGGGAACACAAGGAGAGATCCCCGGCACATGCCTCCGCCACCTCCTGCGGCGTTTTGCCCAGGGCCGCCACCGCGTTGGCCAGCCAAAAGGCAATGCCGCGGTGGAGCTTGCCGGCTGCCGCCACCTGGTCCACCACCACATTGGGCAGGGGGACGCCCTCGCTGTTGGTACCATCAATCCCGAAAAGCCGTGCCACAGTGCGTTCTATGCTCACGGTGGTAACCTCGTCAATCTCCCGCTGGATATCCCGGGCAATCTGCACCGCCAGCTGCCGCGCCCTTTCCACCTGCTTCTGGTCTATCTGTAAAAGCTGATTAACCATGACTGTCACTCCTCTGAAGTGCCTTAGCTCGCGCGATGATCTCTGGTTCCAGCCCCATGGCTTCCGCCACCAAGACCGCATCGCTCTGCCCGAACTGGCCCGGGGCGGCCCGCTCCAGCGAATAATCCATGAGCCGCCGCAGCGCAGCCGAGCCCTGGGCAGCGAGCAGCTGCCCTTGTTCCTGGAGCAGATTCCTCCTAAGACCCCGCACCCGGTAATGGCAGACGCCCTCCAGGCTGACCAAGGAGGGGAAATGGGTGGTAATCACCGTCATGGCCGGCTCTCCCCGCAGCCTTTCCACCACCGCCTGGGCCACCGCAGCCCCTTCCGCGGGATTGGTGCCGTGGGCCAGTTCATCCAGGAGGATCAGCCCCGGGTCTTGGCTGTGGGCGATCACCTCCCGCACAAAGGCCATTTCCCCAGCGAACTTGCTCAGTCCCTGCCCCCTCTGGCTGGAGGCCAGATGCACCCGGATGAACCTCCGGGGCTGGAACTCCATGGCCTGGGCCGGCACCAACAAACCGTACTGGGCCATGGCGGTGAGCAGGCCGATGGTCTGCAAACTCACCGTCTTACCCCCCATGTTGGGCCCCGTCAGGAGCGTGACACCCGGACCGAGCTCCAGGGAAAGGGGGCAGTAGACGCCGCCGTCTCCCTGCACTTCTTCCTCCACCAGAAGATGGCGTCCCTGCTGGATAGCCAAGCGAGGCGCAGCGCACAACTTGGGCCGCACTCCCCGGATCTCCAGACAGAATCTGGCCTTAGCCAGCAAAAAATCTAAGAATCCCAACATTTTCAAGATTCTGAGCAGCTGGGGCGCGTAAGCACCCACCAGCCGGCTCAGGCGCTGCCTGACCCGGGCCTTGAGGGCCTCTTCCCTTTCCCGAAGTTCCCCCAGCTCCCGGCGGAGCTCGGCCAGCTCTTCCCCTTCCAGCAGGCGGAAGGTGATGGCCTCGGGGGAGGTCTGAACCTTGACCAGCCCCTCCACGGCGGAAAGGGCCCCCACGAGCTGGGTGTCACTGGGGCTCACGCTAATCTCATCATCCATGGATAGGCCGCGCCCAGCAAAGCGCCTTACCTTTTCCTCCACCCCGGAGCGCAGCTGGGTTAGGCGCTCTTCCAGGCTGAGGCGCGCCCGCCGTAGGGCCGCGAGCTCCTGGTCATAGGCGTCGGCGATATAAAAGCTGGTCTTGCTGCCCTGGCCCCGGCTGAGCTCTGCCTTCAGGCCGGTACAGGGATCCAGGGGCTCCGGCAGCAGGAAACTCCACTGCAGCCGCTCCAGTTCACCCTGGATATCGGCGGCAAGCAGCAGCAGTTTTTTTACCTCATAGAGCTCGGTGTCGTCCAGAACCTCCCCCTGCCCTGCCCGGTCCACGAGGGCTGAGATATCCCGCAGGTTGCTGAGGAAATAGGCGAGATCATCGGCCCCCTGAGGCTGCCTCCGCAGGCAGTCCGCGGCCTGCTCCAAGCGGAGCAGGCTCTCCTCCAGCTGCGCCGCCTGGTGCGGGAGGAAGGCCTCCGCCTGGCGCTTGGCGGCCTGGCCCAGGGGCGACACAGGGCGGATGCGCTGCCATACAGCATCAAAATCAAGCTCGCGCCTGGTTTCAGCATCCAGGAACTGCATCGATCTCCTCCTTATCCGGTACATAGCGCAGCCCCAAGCGCAGGTCAAAACAGGGCACGGGATAGACCAGCCGTCCCACATCCTCCAGCAGGCGCAGGGGATGGGCATACCCGTACCTGCTGTGAAACGGGCTGACCGTAACCGCGCTGAGGTGCAGGGGGCGCAAAACGCGCAGCTCTATCCCTGAGGCGGCCAACCTTTGCAGGCTCCCTGGTCCTAGAAACACAGCCGTGGGATCAGAGGCCGCAAGGGTAAAGGAAGCTGGCCTGGCCGCACTGCCCAAGATCTTGGTCAGCACAGCATCGGTCAGCATTCCACGTACATATACATACTTTGCTTCTGTCAGCTGAGATCCATAAAAGCAAGCATCGCTGGCAGCGAACTCCGTCCGGGTAAGGGAGTGCACTGCCCCAGCAGCGGAAAGGACCATCAGCTTGGTTTCCCCCTGCGCGGCCTGGAAGCATTCCAGCGCGCCGAGGTCTGTAAGCCCTGGCAGGGTGAGCACCGTGAGCAGATGCTGCAGCTTGGCCAGAAGCTGCCTCCGCTCCCAGGCCGCCTCCACACCCACCGCCAGCACAGCGGTGTCGGTAACCAGCGGCGCCGAAAGGGAACGGCGGTCCGCAGCGCCATCCACCAGCAGTAGATCCAAGTCGAATGCGGCCAACTGCTCCTTGAGGGAAGCCAGCTCGTGGCCTGTTCCCGGGCCGGCCAGCACAATCCGGCCTTGGCTCAACACCCGAGCCACCACAACCTCCCCCAGGGGCGTGAAGGCCCCGGTGGTGCCCAAGATCTCGCAATCCAGCCTGCTCGCCAAGAGCAGCTGCTTGGCGGTGGCCACAATCATGCCGGGGAAGACCGTGATGGGTGGTTTTTTGTGCCGTAGGAGGCTGTCCCGCTCCTCGCCGTCCAGGCCGATGGAAGTGAGGGCCAGCTTAAGACCCCGCTTCTGCCCTTCCATCAGCAGCTGGTTAAACGTGAAGGTTTTACCGGTATTTTTCGCCATTCCAATAATCGCAACGGAACGGAAATGGTTCTTTAATATTTCTGCCAAAAACACCGGTATTCCTCCTCACCAGGGCGAAGAATTACGCGTAGAGCTCGGAGAACAGCTGGCGAAGCTGGGGATTCTCCCGCAACACCTCCAGGGCAATCTGGGCATGGTTCTTGGTATACCCGTTACCGATAAGCATGGTCACGTCTTTCCCCACACCTTCCGCGCCCAAAGCCGCGGCGGTGAAACTTGTGGCCATGCTGAAAAAATACACCGTGCCGCCATCCCGGGTGCACAGAATGGACGCCATTTCTGTCTTGGGAATGTTCACGCAGTTGATGGTCAGATCCGCGAGGGCCCCGATCTCTTGCTGCAGCGCCTGGAGGCAGTCTATGGGTTTCGTCGCATCCACATTGATCACCACATCCGCCAAGCCCAGGCCCTTGATGCGGCTCACCGCCGCCTCGCCGTTATCCATGGCTACGACCCGGCCGGACACCCCGGCCCGCTTTTTGGCTTCATGCAGGCACAGGCAGCCAGACTTGCCCCCCGCTCCGATGATCAGCACCGTGTCCCCCGGTTTCACCAGCTTAGCAGTCTGGGCCGGGGCACCCGCCACATCCAGCACCGCCAGGGCCACCTTCTCCGGCAGGTCCTCCGGCAGGACAGAGTAGATCCCGCTTTCGAACAAGATGGCCTGGCCTTCGATGTCCACTTGCGCCGTATCTTTGTGGATCCGCTTGATCTCCTTGATCACCAAGGGCGTCAGGGTCAGGGAGACCAGGGAAGCGATGCGATCGCCCACCTTGAGGTCCCGCGACTGCAGGGCAGAGCCGATGGCCCGCACCGTACCGATAAACATTCCGCCAGAACCCGTCACAGGATTATGGTGTTTGCCGCGGGTCGCCACGATCTGCAGCATGATCTCGGCCATACGCCGCTCATTATCACCGGCCTGCTCACGGATTTGAGTAAAACTGGCGGAATCGATATTCAAGGTTTCCACATCCACGAGAATCTCGTTGTCGTAAATCTCCATGGTGTTATCCAGGCGCTGGGCACCCTGGGGCAGCACGCCCTTGGGCTCCAGCACCCGGTGGATGCCGTAGGGGCAGCCTAGAGTCACTGGCCCATCTCCCTTCCTCAAGTCGTTGTCCCCTGCTGCTGCCGGCCCTTAGCAAGCCAGCTCAGCCCCGTTCCTCTCCACCTGCCGATCCCGGTGCGATCTCCCGATAGGGCCTGGTTGCCTCCGCATCCTCTGCGGTCAGGGAGTTCCAGATGCTTTCCATGGTCAAGCGGATCCGCTCCCGGAGCTGCCGCTCCAGGCGCTGGGCCCTGTGCAGCCGCTCTTCGGAATCGGCCAGGATCTGTTGGGCCTTCAGCCGGGCTTCACTGATAATCCGCTCCGCCTCCGCCTGGGCCAGGCTGATCACGTTATCCGCTTCGCGATTGGCCATGCTCTTGATCTCCTGCACGGTCTGCTTGGCCGAAGCCAGAAGATCCAGCACATCCTGCTCGCGGCCGCCGGTGCTTTCCAGCTGCCGGCGCAGTTCCTCCAACTCCTGGCGGAGCTTGCGGTTCTCCTGGTATACCTCCTCGTACTTGACCACGATATCGGCGAGAAAGTCGTCCACTTCTTCCGGATCGTAACCTTTGAACACCCGCTTGAACTCCAGGTTATGGATGTCCATGGGCTTCAGCATCTTCGCCACCTCCTAAGAATAGCGCTGCAGTACAACGCTGGTCCTACCTTTGCGCGTGGTACCCACAACCTGGGCCACCACCACCCTACCCCGCCCCCGCAGGGACAGGACATCGCCTTCCTTCACGGCCAGGGCCGGATTGCTCACCGGCTGCCAGTTGAGCTTCACCCGTTCCGCCTTAATCTCCCGCACCATCTTGGTGCGGCTCATGCCAAACCCCTCCGCGGCCACCGCGTCCAGGCGCAGGGAAGCCACGGTGGCTTTGATTTCTTTGATGCGCTCGGGCTCCACTGCCAGCTGTTCTTCATCGATCTCCTGCACAGTGATGGGCACCCTATGCACCTGATTCCAGTGGGTGAGCAGGTAATCGGCGATTTCCGCGGCCACGATCACCTGGCAGCCCTGGGGCAAGACCAAGATATCCCCAACTTTGTTCCGCTTTAAGCCCGTGGCCAGCAGGGACCCGAGATAGTCCCTGTGGGAGACCTGTTCAAAGGAGAAGTTGCCCTTGACCTCCAGAACCTTGAGGTGGGAGGGGATGGTCTCCACAAGATAAAACTGGGGATAGATGACCAGCCTGGCCCGCTCCGCCCTTTTATAGCCGCCCTGGGTCAGCACGCCCACCTCGGGGATGCGTCCCAACACGCTCTGGGCCACCTTGCGTTCATACGGGTCGTAAAAGTCCGTAACCTGGGGACGGTTGGTATCCCAGGCCAGGCGGGCCAGATCTAAAATATGGCTGCCCAGACTGCGCTCTTCCTCACCCCGTAGATGCCCTAAGAGTTGTTCCTTGTCCAACTAACTTCAACCCCCCATGGCCCACTGCAGTACGAGAATAACCAGGATGCGGCGGAGCAGCGAATAGGCTAAACGCAGCACCAAGAACATGATCAGCGGTGAAAAATCAATGGCGCCCACGGGGGGGAGAATGCCCCTGAAGGGCTGCACCACAAAATCAGTCACCCTGTAGATAAAGCGGACAACGGGATGATAGTAGTTCACATTAGGAATCCAGCTCAATAAAAAGCGGGCAACCAAAATCCAGGTGAAAACCTCAAACAGCAGGTCGAGAACGAGAATGAACTGCAACTCCCTCACTCACCTTCGCCGTTGATCAAATCAAAAAAATCCGCTTCCAGATCCCCTTCGATCACCACCGAGGAAGGAGTAAAGCAGAAGATGGTCTCGCCCAGCTTCCGCATGTTCCCATCCAGCGCATGGGTGGCGCCACTCATGAAGTCCACAATGCGCTGCGCCTCATTTTTATCCAACTGGTGCAGGCGGAGGATGAGGGACCTTCTGCTCTTGAGGAAGGCAACATACTCCTTGACATCGGCGAAGTCCCTGGGTTCCAAAATGTAAATCCTGCTCTGCACGGTGGTCTGCCCCCCCGACAGGCTGACTAAGGTGGGTGTTCCCTTGCTGCGCGTTTGCGCTGGCTGCTTCTTAGCCCGCTCCCGCCGCAGGGGCACCACATCTTCAGTAGCGGCCCTCTCCTTTACGTCCAGCTCTTCCGCTTCCTCATAGGCCTCGGTCACACCCAAGAACACTTTGAGTTTCTGGATCAAATCGCTCATCTCTACTCCTCCTTGGCAAACAGTGCCGAACCAATCCTCACCAATGTGGCGCCCTCTTCGATGGCTACCTCGAAATCATTCGTCATGCCCATAGATAGAGTGTCCCACTGGACACCCAGCTCCTTCTGGAGCCGCTCATAGAGGAGCCTGGTTTCCCGGAAAACCGGGCGCACCTCTTCAGGCGGGGCAAGGGGTGCCATGGTCATCAGGCCCCGCACATGGAGCTGGGGACATTCCAGCAGCACCCGCCGGGCAAAGCCCGGCACCTCCTCCGGAGTAAGGCCGCTCTTGGTTTGTTCCCCCGAAACATTCACTTGAATCAGCACGTCTTGACGCTTCCCCCACCTCTCTGCCCGGGCATTGAGCGCCTCCGCCAAGGGCCACCGGTCCAGGGAATGGATGAGGGCAAAGGGCCGGCAGTAGCGCACTTTGTTGGTCTGCAGAGAACCGATGAAGTGCCACTCCGCCTCAGGGAAAAGCTCAACACGCCGGCGGGCACTCTGCATCCTGTTTTCACCCAGGAGCAGCAGCCCCGCGGCCATCAGCTCCCGAACTTCGTCATCTGAGGCATATTTCGTCACGCCCAACAGCCTGATTTCACTCTCAGCACGGCCCGATCTAAGGGCGGCCTCTCTGATGCGGGCTTGTACACTTGCCAAATTCTCTCTAATTCCCATTACTTCCACCTTACTAACCGTATTCCTCCCCATCGAGTTAACCTTGTTTACAGCATGTGAACTGCGATGATGACAGCGCCCACAAACCAAGTGTAATAAGCAAACCAGACCAGTTTACCCCTGCGCACGAGGGCTAGGAAAAAGCGGATGGCCAGATAGCCCGTAACCGCGGCGGAGAAAAGCCCGGCGACCAAGACTCCGGCGCTAAAGGGTTCAGCCCCGGCCCAGAGATCCATCAGGGCCAGAACCAACGCGCCGAGAATCGCGGGGACGGACAGCAAAAAGGAAAACCTGGCTGCCCTTTCCCGGTCTAGGCCCCGAAACAAGCCTACGGTAATGGTCGTCCCCGACCGGGAAAGCCCCGGCAAAATAGCCGCCGCCTGGCCGCAGCCAATCAAGAAAGCATCCAGAAGGGATGGCTCCAGCTTCCCGGCCGCTGAGGGGCGTCGATCCGCGGCATGCAAGATGCATCCGGTGACCAGGAGCATCACGGCGGCAAAGAGACTGCTGGCAAAGAGCCTTTCCACCTGCTCCTTAAACAGCAGGGCGACAACCACCGCAGGGATGGTGCCCACCACCAAAGCCACCAGCAGGCGGCAGCCTGCATCCTGCTTCACCAGCTCCCCGGCCCTTCTGGGGCTGCGCACCAGCTTCAGCAGGGACACTAAGAGCAGCTTAACCTCATCCTGGAACACCACCAGCACCGCCAGGAGCGTCCCCACATGCACGGTAACCTCAAAGACTATGGACTGCTCCTGCAGGCCAAAAAGCCGAGAAAGCAGGACAAGGTGCCCCGAAGAACTCACGGGCAGAAATTCGGTCACTCCTTGAATGATCCCCAACAGGATCGCCTGGGCAACTGTCACGGCCCCACTCCCTTCCAGGTCATCCTAAATTATTCTTGTTCCTTCCAACGATTCCTGCTCCCCACCAAGCTAGACCAGCCAACTGGGGAAGAAAAGGCAGAGCCAAGAGGGCCGTGGCGGTATTGAACACAGTGTGGGCATGGGCCACCTGCCGCCCGGGATCCCCGGAAAGGCAGGCAAGAAACCGGACAAACCAAGGGAACGCAGGGAGCACCAACACAACGCCCCCCAGGTTGAAAAGGAGATCCGCGTAGGCGGTGGCCCGGCTGGCCCGGCCCCGCCCCAGGCTGGCCAGGAGTGTGGTGGCCACGGTACCCACGTTGCTGCCCAGAGCCACCCCCACCGCCACTGGCACCGGCAGGAGGCCCTGTTTGACTAGGCCAATGACCAGCCCGGTAACCGCGCTGCTGGACTGGGCCAAAGCGGTCAAGAGCATGCCGAAGAACACCGCCTCCAGGGGAGTAGCGGTGAGGGAGGTTAGGATCCTGTGCACGCCGGGGGTTTGAAGCAGCGGGGCTAGCGCAGCTGTTGTACAAGAGAGGCCGTAAAAAACCGCCCCTAAACCAAAGAGGGCGGTGCCCATACGGCGCCGCTTGGCCCCATAGCGCACCGCCAGCCCCACCGCACACAAGGGCAGAGCCAGGCTTTCCAGGGGGAGAGCCACGATTTGCGCGGTCACGGTGGTGCCCACATTGGCCCCCAGCATCACCCCTAGGGCCTGGGTTAGGCTGAGCACCCCGGTATCGGCGAGCACCACCAAGGCTGCACCCACGGCACTGCTGCTCTGGATGAAGGCCGTGACCAGCAGTCCCAGCAAAAAACCCTTGGTTCTCGCCTCTGTGAACCGGATCAAGGCGGAGCGCAGGCGAAACCCCAAGAGCGTCTCCAGGGCGGCGGTCATGAGTTTTAAGCCCAGTAGGAAAATGCTGATGCCCAAAACCACAGGGATGGCAAAGAAAAAGATCCTCATATCTGACCATATGAGAATCTCTGACCGCCTAGACTATCTGACCGTGGATTATGCTGCCCGGCTGGCAGTGGGGCTCTAGAAAATGCCTGGGGTCCGTGCTCAAAACCCTCACCACCCTAGCCTGGAAGCTGCCCAAAGGCTCCGCCTCCACCGTGATTCCGCCCACGGCCAGCTGAATGGTTCTCGGCGGATCCTCCTCCAGGCCTTCCAGAACCTCTTCCAAAGGGAGCACCGTGTAGAGCATCAATGCACACCCCCTTTGTTTGTGGCGGCAGCCAGGTCAGCCAAGCGCTGTAGGGCCGTGCCCACTCCCCCCACTTCGTCAATGAGGCCCACCTGCACCGCTTCGGCGCCAACGAGCACCGTACCCACATCCCGAACGAGTTCTCCCGTGCGGAACATCATCTCCCGCAGCACCCCTTCGGGAATGCGGGAATGGTGCACGATGAAGCGGATCACCCGCTCCTGCATCTTGTCAAGGTATTCATAGGTTTGGGGAACCCCGATCACCAGACCGCTCAAGCGGATGGGATGGATGGTCATGGTGGCTGTCTCGGAGATGATGGAGTGGTCTGCCGCCACGGCAATGGGGGCGCCGATGGAGTGGCCTCCCCCTAAGACCAGTGACACCACAGGTGTGGTCATGGTCTTGAGCATCTCTGCGATGGCCAGGCCCGCTTCGATGTCTCCGCCCACGGTGTTGAGGACCACCAGAAGGCCTTTGATCTTCGGATTCTGTTCAATGGCCACAAGCTGGGGAATCACATGCTCGTACTTGGTAGTCTTGTTCCGGGGCGGCAGTACAAGATGCCCTTCGATCTGCCCGATGATGGTTAAGCAGTGAAAGGGCATCTCCTCCAGCGGGCCACCGGTGGGGGTACCCGTTTGTCCCAGCTCCCTGATGGTCTGCAGGGCAGGCGTTTCCCTTGCGGGCGTGTTTTCCGTTTCAGTCTGTTCGAACACAAAGAGCCCCTCCCTTCTCATCCCCTAGTATGATGAGAAAGGAGGGGCCCTAAACATGGACCGTTAGATTTCGGTGATGATGGGCAGGATCATGGGGCGGCGTTTGGTCTTCTCCCAGACATACCGGCTTAAGCTGTCCCGCACGGCTCCCTTCAGCGCGCCCCAGTCGGTGTTGTTCTGGGCAATACAGCTGTCAATGGCCTCCTTGGCCCGCTGGCGCACTTCTTCCATGAGTTCTTCGGACTCCCGGACATAGACAAAGCCGCGGGAGACAACATCTGGACCTGCCAGGACTTTGTTGGCACTCTTGTTCATGGTCACCACCACGATGACGATGCCGTCAGTGGAAAGCTGCCGCCGGTCCCGCAGGACAATATTGCCCACATCGCCGACGCCCAGGCCGTCCACGAACACCTGGCCGGAAACAACCCGCTCCCTGATGCGCAGGCCCCGCTGGCTGAATTCCACGGGCAGGCCGATCTCGCCGATGATGATGTTATCCTTGGGGACGCCTGTGGCCTCCGCCAGCTCCGCGTGCTTGAGCAGCATGCGGTGTTCGCCGTGGATGGGCATGAAGTACTTGGGCTTGCATAGATTGAGCAGCAATTTCAGTTCTTCCTGCTGGGCGTGGCCGGAAGTATGCACGCCTAAATGGGGCTCGTATACCACGTTGGCGCCTTCCTTAAAGAGTTGGTTGATGATCCGGCCCACCGACTTCTCATTCCCGGGAATGGGCGATGCAGAGATGATCACCGTGTCCCCAGGGGCGATGGCAATGTGATGGTGCTCGGCCATGGCCATGCGGCTCAAGGCCGCCATGGGCTCCCCCTGGCTGCCGGTGGTAATGACCACGGACTTGTTCTTGTCGTACCGTTCCAAGTCTCCCAGCTCCACCAGGACGCCGTCGGGTATGTCCAGGTACCCCAGTTCCGAAGCAACTTCGATGGTCCTGATCATGCTGCGCCCAGTGATGCTCACGTGGCGGCCTTCCCGCGCCGCTGCATCGAAAATCTGCTGAATGCGGTGCACATTGGAAGCGAACGTGGCCACAAGGATCCTCCCCGGGGCCTTGCTGAAGATATTCTGGAACGTCTCGCCCACCGTCCGCTCGGAAGCGGTGTAGCCGGGCTTTTCCGCATTGGTTGAATCGGAAAGCAGGCACAGGACACCTTCCTGGCCCAAACGGGCAAAGGCGTACAGGTCGGCTACCCGGCCGTCGTAGGGAGTCTGGTCAAACTTGAAGTCGCTGCAGTGGATGATGGCTCCCAAGGGAGTATGGAAGGCCACGGCCACCACCCCGGCAATACTGTGGTTGACATGGATGAACTGTACATCGAGATTGCCCACCTTAATGCGATCGCCGGGGCTGATTTCTTTCAGTACCGTGCCCCGCTCCAAGCCGTGCTCGATCAGTTTGACCCGCAGCAGACCCAAGGTGAGCCTGGTCCCGTACACCGGCACGTTCAGGTGGCGTAGAACGTAGGGCACACCTCCAATGTGGTCTTCATGGCCGTGGGTAAGAAAGATGGCCTTGACCCGGTGGGCATTTTCCACCAGGTAGGTGATATCTGGGATCACCAGATCAACCCCGGGCATATCGTCTTCGGGAAACATGACCCCGGCATCCACGATGGCTATATCCTCACCGATCTCGTAGACGGTCATGTTCTTTCCGATCTCGCCCAAACCGCCCAGGGGCAGTATGCGTATTTTTTCTTCTCTATTCATGCAGTTGAAAACACCTCCAAAACTTATGACTTTTTCAAGTCCGCGCAACAAAATTAACCACCTCTGCCGCCCGTTGGGGTGGTTACCGTTCCACTTAAGCCGAACAAGTCACAGATTCTTATATTATACACAGAGCGCGGGAAATAATCAAACGCGAAAAACAAAACCCCCTCCCGGCAGCGGCCAGGTAGGGGGTTGATCCCAAAAGGCAGAAAGTGTCAGGAGCCTAAGCCCACACTGAACAGCACTTCCTTGATTTTCTGGGCTTCCTGTTCGGTAAGATCCACCAAGGGCAGGCGCAGAGGCCCGGTGTCCACACCGACAAATTCCAAAGCCCGCTTCACCGGCACAGGATTGGTGGTGATGAACATGGCCTTAAACAAGGGCATAAGCTTGAGGTGAATCTCCAGGGCATCCCCGACCCGGCCGGCCAGAAAAGCTGAAATCATGGACTTAATCTCCCGGCCCACCAGGTGGCTGGCCACACTCACCACTCCGGCGCCCCCCACCGCCAAGATGGGCAGGGTCAGGGCATCGTCCCCCGAGTAGATGAGGAAGTCCTCGGGCACCATGGTCTTGAGCACGCTCACCTGCTCCAAATTGCCGCTGGCTTCTTTGATGGCTACGATGTTGTCGATCTCCGCCAGGCGCGCCACGGTCTCCGGCAGAATGTTCACACCCGTGCGCCCCGGGACATTGTAGAGCATCACCGGCAGGGACGTCTGCTCCGCAACGGTCTTGAAATGCTGGTACAGACCCTCCTGGGAAGGCTTGTTGTAATAGGGAGTTACCAGCATGATTCCGTCCACTCCCGCCTTTTCCGCAGCCTTCGTCAGGGCAATACTGTCCTGCGTATTATTGGATCCCGTGCCAGCAATGATGGTCATCTGCCCCCCCAGGGCATCCGTCACCGTGGAAAAGAGCTTGACCTTTTCCTCAAAGCTCAGGGTGGGGCTTTCTCCGGTGGTGCCGCTCAAAACCACCCCATCGGAACCGTTTTCCCCCAGTTTTTGCGCCAATTCCACCGCCGCCGGGTAGTTCACAGAACAATCCTTGTTCATGGGCGTGATCATCGCGGTGAGAACCTGACCTGCTTTCATAGTAGTAACCTCCTAAATCGAATCGAGATGGAATTCCCTATACAACGCCTGTACCGCTCTGCCTATATCTTCCTCTAAAATCAGGCAGGATATGTTGGCGTGGGAGTCGCTGGTCTGGTAGATGGGAATGTCCTCGGCACTCAAACAGTTGACCACACGGGCCATAACCCCCGGCACCCCATGCATGCCCGCTCCCACCACGGACACTTTCGCAAAGCCCCCGGTGATCTCCACCTCCAGGCCCAAGGGGGCCAAGGCCTGCTGGGCGATTTCCACCTTGGCCTGATCAATAATGAAGACGATGTAGTCCAGGGATAGATGGATCAAATCAACGCTGACGTGGGCCTCAGCCAGCACCTGGAAAACCCGGGCACCCAGGCCTGAAGTGTGGAAGTTCTCAACGCCCCTGACCTTTACCTGCGCCCGCTTGCCCAGGTGGGCTACGCCTGTTACCACCCGATCAGCTATCTGCTCGGCGCCTAAAGCGGCCTGCGGCTTGACCCCGTGGCCGATGAAGGTACCGCCTTTGGAGTGCTGAACGGAGCGCACCTGTACAGGAATCCCTTCTTCCATGACGATCTCCGCCGCCCGGGGGTGGAGCACCTTGGCACCCATCTGCGCCAACTCCATGGCCTCCCGATAGGACATGACCTGCAGGGTGGGGGCATCGGGAATAATTCGGGGATCGGCGGTCTTGATCCCGTCCACATCTGTATAGATCTCCACCCGTTCGGCCTTGAGCACCACGCCCAGAACCGCCGCGGTGGTATCACTGCCCCCCCGGCCCAGGGTGGTCACCACGCCCTGTTCCGTCACACCCTGGAAGCCAGCGACAACGGGGATCCGGCCCTGGTGCAGAACCTCCCACAGCCTTTCCCCGTGCACCTTGAGCACCCGGGCCCCTAGATGCACATCATCTGTGGTAATGCCGCACTGCCACCCCGTCAAGGCTACAGCGGGCAGACCCAGGGAGCACAAACCCTCGGCAAAAAGGGTCGCGGCGATAATCTCTCCGCAGGAGAGCAGCAGATCCACGTTGGCCCCCTGCGCCTTAGGATTGGCTTCCTTCACCAGCTCCAACAGGGTGTCCGTGGCATAGGGGTCACCGAAACGTCCCATGGCGGAAACCACCACCACCGGGGTGAAACCCCGATCCACCGCGTCCCAAACCCGCTGCATGGCCTCCCGTCTCAGCTCGGCGGTGGATAGGGAGCTTCCGCCGAACTTTTGCACAACCACTCTCACGCTCTCACCCCACCTAGATGGCGCCTAATTTGTGGGCCAGTTCCGCGATTTGCACCGCATTGAGGGCCGCTCCCTTACGCACCTGATCGCCAACCACCCACAGGTTAAGGCCGTTTTCAACCGTGGGATCCCGGCGGATCCGCCCCACATAGACCGCATCCTTACCCGTGGCCCAGAGGGGCATGGGATACTCCTGCGCAGCGGGATCGTCCACCACCTGGACGCCAGGGGCTCCCCTGAGCAGCTCCCGGCACTCCTCCGGTGAGAGCGGAGCTTCCGTTTCCACGTTGATGCTCTCGCTGTGGCAGCGCATCACTGGAATCCTGATGGTTGTGGGGGAAATCTTGAGTTCAGGAGCCTTAAACAGCTTCTGGGTCTCCCGGACCATCTTCCATTCTTCCTTAGTGTAATCGTCTTCGGCAAATTCGTCAATTTGCGGGATCAAGTTGAAAGCGATGGGATAATGCCGCGGTGCGCCCGCCACAGGGAGTATGTTCGCCGCCATCTCCCGGCCGGCCAGGTAGTCCTCGGTCTGCATGCGCAATTCGTCCATGGCCTTGCCCCCCGCACCGGACACGGCTTGGTAGGTGGAAACCACAACGCGCTTGATGCCGGCCCGGTCGAAAATGGGCTTAAGGGCCAGGACCATGATAATGGTGGAACAGTTGGGATTGGCAATAATGCCTCTATGGTTGCGGACTTCTTCCCCGTTCACCTCCGGTACCACCAGGGGCACATCGTCCCGCAGCCGGAAAGCGCTGGTGTTGTCAATGACCAAAGCGCCAGCTTCCACCGCGATATCCGCCCACTGCCGGCTCACCTGCCCTCCCGCGGCGAAAAAGGCCACATCCACCCCCTGAAAGGCCTCGGGGGATGCCTCCTGAACCGCGTACTCCTTGCCCCCCACCAAAACCCTGTTCCCGGCGGAGCGGGCGGAGGACATGAGGGTGAGCTTGGCAATGGGAAAGTCCCTTTCCACCAAAATGTCCAGGAGCTCCCGGCCAACCATGCCAGTTGCGCCCAGGATGGCTACATGCAGCTTCTTCATGGCAGATCTCTCCTTATTACTTGACTTCTCTCAGCTTTCTGGCAATCAAGACGGGCTGAATCTGTTTGCCCTGTAAAGCATATTCCAGGGTGGGAATAATTAGATCCATGTCGGCCACCAAGGAACGCGGTTTTTCCTCTGGATTGTCCTGACCGAAGGGCACAAAAAACACCCTGGGAGTGTTGAGGAGCACTCCAAGGTTCTTGGCGTTCAGCCCCAAGGCATCATTGGTGGAAATGGCCAGCACCACCGGCCGCCCGTTGCGCAGTGTCGCCTTGGCGGCCATGAGCACAGCCGTATCGGTGATGCCGTTGGCCAGCTTCGCGCAGGTATTGCCTGTGCAGGGTGCAATCACCAGGGCATCCAACTGGGTCTTCGGACCCAGGGGTTCCGCTTCCACAATGGTGGTGATGACCGGCCTACCGGCCAGTTGGGCGAAATGGGCAGTGATCTCTGCCCCCGCGCCAAAGCGGGTATCTGTTTCCGCCACCGCCGGAGAGGCGATGGGGTAAATGTCCGCCCCCGCTTCCTTTAGTTTCTGCACCTGGGGCCAGATCTCCTGGTAGGTGCAGTGGCTGCCCGTGAGGGCGAAACCGATTCTCTTAGCGTTCAGAGCCATGGTCTTCCTCTCCCAGCAGGTTTTCGAGCAGGCGAGGAACTGTCTTGACCAGGATGGCCGCGGCCGTCTTCGGAGCAACCCTGCCGGGCAGTGACAGGGCATGGATGGCCTTCAGCCCCAGCTGCTGGGCTGCGGTGAAATCTGTGCCGCCAGGACCAGAGGCAATATCGATAATCACTGTGTCCCTGGACAGCTGCCGCAGGTAAGAGCGGGGCAGAACCATGGCTGGTATAGTATTGAAGATGATGTCGAAATCCCAGTGCCGCTGCAGGCTGGCCAGGGGCAGGGGTTCGCAGCCCAGGGCAAAAGCCCCCGCGAGGTCTTTAGCGGAGCGGGCAGCTACGGTCACATGGGCACCCAGGGCATACAGGCTCCTGGCTAAGGTGCTCCCGCAGCGGCCAAAACCCAGAACCAGGCAGCGGGAATTATGGATGGTGACAGCGGTGTTTTCCATGGCCACCTGGATGGCCCCTTCCGCGGTGGGAATGGAGTTCAAAACGGCAATCTCATCGATCTCCGCCATTTCCACCAAGCGGAGGTTGTACTGGGCGGCCACGCCGCGGATAACGGGCCGGGCAACACCGATCAAAAGCGGAGTCCCGCCGGGCAGCAGGGGTATGACCTCCGTCAGATCGATGACCAGATCTTCCTCGGCCATGTGGCTGACCACCCTGCCCGCAGCGTCGGTGCTGCTCATGGGTGCAATCACCGCCCTGGCTCCCAGCACCGCCTGCTTGGCCTGGCGAAAATGGAGCGCCTTGGTTAGGGGCCCCGCTTCCGGGAAACCAACCAGATGCAGGTCCGCCCCTAAAGCAAGTAGAGCTGCCGCCAGCTCCACTTCCCGCTCATCGCAGCCCAGCATACTCACTGGTGTGCCGGCAAGCTGCCCAGCCATGACAAGCCCTCCTCACCGAAACTCACTAGTACTATATGTCGGTGAAGAGAATGTGTTCTAGTCCAATTACCAGGCCCTTCACCCTGTGAACTTGGCGAATGGCCAGGAGAACCCCGGGCATAAAGCTTTCCCGGTTGGTGGAATCATGGCGGATAGTTAAGGTCTGTCCCGGCAGACCCAAAATCACCTCTTGGTGGGCCACCAGCCCCGGCAGCCGCACGCTGTGGATGGGGATCTCCTTGGGATGTACTTCTTCCATAAGCATTCGAGTGCGCAGCGCCGTCCCTGAGGGGGCATCGAGCTTTTCTGCATGGTGGTATTCAATGATCTCCGCCTGCTCAAAAAAGCGGACCGCCTCTCGGGCAAAGCGCATCATCAAGACTGCTCCGATGGCGAAGTTGGGAGCGATAATGGCTTTCCAGTTTTCCTGGAGCGCCCGGGCCTGCCACTCCTGCAGCTCGTGGCTCTTAATGCCCGTTGTGCCGATGACCATGGGTACGTTGCGGGCCAAACAGAGCTCCATGGACTTTTGCACCGCCGCCGGTGTGGTGAAATCCACTACGACATCGGGCTCAGCTTCCCGAAGCGCTTGGGCCAGGTCAGTAAAAACGGCCAGCCCGTCCTGGGGACGACCGGCGGGATCTACGCCAGCCACCAACTGCAGGTCAGAAGCTCCCCGCACTGCCTTGCAGACCTCACGCCCCATCTTGCCGTTGGCTCCGTTTACGAGTACTCGCATACCTCTATCCTCCTTTACAGCCATTCCCGTACATTCGCCATCTGTTTTCTCCTTTCCTGCATTGCTACCAAAAAGCGGGAGACCCTCCCCAGGGCTCCCGCCTGAACTGGCCTAGGCACTTGTCACTTAACCGCGCCTTCACACGAACCCAACGGCTCGGTGGTTGTGCCGGACGCACAGAAAAGGGGGCGTTGCAGAACTACTCGATTGAGTAGGAGCAACGCTCCTTTTTGTGTCTCTTGGCCTGAAAATGCGCCCAGAGTTGGACAGATCTTGAGATGGCAGACACATACGAGTGTTTTTGGGCGCGCGAAAAAGACT
>NZ_JBHGXH010000304.1:0-4758 GCF_041936445.1 Candidatus Darwinibacter acetoxidans
CCGAGTTCGTGGCCATCTGAGCCTCCACGGCGTGTAGAAGATCTCGCCACACTGAGTGGTCCACCTGGATTACTCAATGTGGGCTGCTCAGATCGACGAGGTCCGGCTTCATTGAAGCCAACAAACTGCAAACATTCTTACGAAGGTCGTACCGAGCACTGCAGTCCCCCTAATCCGCTGCTCCAATAAACCCCCCTTTCTCGTGATCGCGTCCTTCCTTGGAATCGTAGCGGCGCGAAGCAATGGGCCCGCCCTGACGGAATTAGCGCCCGGCCATGGAACCGTGGCCGCGTATACTTCAGCCCGGTAGCCCCGCAAGGTACTGGTCAGTCAGGTAGAACACGTCCTGCTTCGGCATCGTGGGGATAGTGACCGCTTCGATGAAGCCGCGCCGGCGGGCATCCTCCGTGAAGTAAACGGTAGTGCGCGCGGCCGCCGCCTCGACCTCCTCTACCGAGAGCGGAACTTGGGCCTTCGGCGCGGTCTCGGCCGCGATCACGCGGTGAGTCTTCTGGTCAACCGAGCTCCAACTCCGACCGCTTGCCGCACAGTCAGATGAGCATCTACGAAAAAAACTCGAAATTGGGCTCAGTATACCCATATCAGTCCGATGATCCTTTATCCAATAGAACGCCTCCCACGCGGCGCGTTCGCTCAGGAGCACTATATCCAAGCGCCGACGCCATTAGCGTGCTTTTCGTCGAATTGCCCGCGATGTCCCAGCTGCCACCATCCCGCTATTGCTCCAGTGGTGTCGACGTATTGTCGGGAAGGTCTCGTTGAAAATGATTGGGTCTGCAGCGCTTGCGGATTTGGGCGGAGCAGTAGCTTCAATGGCCTGTTGGTTTGAAACGCCGCCACCTCGTCAGCGGCGCACTCGTCGTCACCGCCGCAGTCTTTGGTTATCAGTTCGACCAGCGGCGGCAGAACACGAAAGGGCATTTCAATGTCATCACAGAACAATGGCGGTGGTCGGGGCGGCCCTTGGGGCAGCGGTGCCCGACCGGGCTCTGATATGGAAGATCTAATCCGCCGGGGGCAAGATAGGGTTAAGCGGATCATGCCGACAGGCAGCCCGGGCAGCGTAATCGTCCTCGCCATCCTTGTCGTGGTGGGGGTTGGCGCATGGACGGCCTATTACACTGTGCCCAGCGATTCCGTCGCAGTCGTGCAACGTTTCGGTAAATATCTAAAAGACGTTCCGCCGGGTCTGCATTTCAAGATACCGCTGGGCATTGACGTTGCGACAATCGTTCCGGTCAAACGGCAGTTGAAGCAAGAATTTGGGTTCGCGACTCCAGGCGCCACAGATCCGTTCCAGAGCCCTCTTCCTCGCGACGAACAGCGGGAAACACAGATGGTGACGGGTGACCTGAACGCCGCATTGGTGGAATGGGTCGTTCAATACCGCATTTCGGATCCCGTTAAATTCCTTTTCGAGGTTCGGGAGCCAAGAGAAACCCTCCGCTATGTTTCTGAATCCGTTATGCGGGAGGTTGTCGGCGACCGTACCGTGGACGAGGTCATTACCATCGGCCGGCAGGAAATCGAAGCGGAAGCGCTGACCAAGATGCAGGCACTTTCAACCAAATACGAAATGGGGATCAGCATTGACCAGGTGCAGTTGAAGAACATCAATCCGCCCAAACCGGTGCAGGAGTCGTTCAACGAGGTCAACCAGGCCCAACAGGAGAAAGAGAAGCTGATCAACGAAGCCCGGCGCGATTACAACAAGGTGATCCCACTTGCCGAGGGCGAAAAGGATCAGCGAATCCGCGAGGCCGACGGTTACCGGCTCAAGAGGATCAATGAAGCAGAAGGCGACGCCGCCCGGTTCAGCGCCTTGTTGGCGGAATATAGCAAGGCCCCGGAGGTCACCAGTCGCCGCATCTACATCGAGACACTGCAGGACGTACTGCCGAGCATACGCTCCAAGATCATTATCGATGAACAGACACGCAGCGTCCTGCCATTTCTCAATCTCGATCCCCAGAAGGGACCCCAGCCATGAGCAAGATCAAACAAATTGCCCTATTGGCGGTCTTAGGCATTGGGACGTACATCTTGATGAGTTCCCTATATACGGTAAGTGAAGTAGAGCAAGTGATTATCACTCAGTTTGGCAAACCCATCGGCGCTCCCGTGACATCCGCGGGTCTGAAATTCAAGGTTCCCTTCATCCAGAACGTCAATGCGATCGACAAGCGGATTCTGGAGTGGGATGGCAGCCCGTCGGATATGCCAACCAAGGACAAGCTCTACATCTCCGTCGACCTCTACGCGCGCTGGCGGATTACGGATCCCCTCCAATACTTTCTCCGGCTGCGCGATGAACGAAGCGCTCAATCCCGCCTCGACGATATTCTAGGCAGCGAGATCCGTAACGCGGTCGCCAAGCATGAACTGATCGAGATCGTCCGCACCACCAAGGATCGAGTGCCATTGCGCGACGCCCTCCTCACCGCCACGGAACGGGCGCAGGACATTGGGTCACTGGTGCCGATTCAAAAGGGACGCGAACTGGTTGAGCAGGAGATCTTTACCGAAGCTGCCCAGAAGGTTCGAGTATTCGGAATCGAATTGCTCGATATCCGATTCAAGCGCATCAACTACAATGAAAGCGTGCGCCCAAAGATCTACGATCGAATGATCAGCGAACGGCGGCAGATTGCGGAACGCTTCCTGTCGGAAGGCAACGGCGAGGCCGCCAGGATTCGCGGCAATCGTGTGCGCGACCTGAATAAGATCCAGTCCGAAGCCTACCGTAAAGTTGAGGAGATCCGCGGCGTGGCAGATGCTAAAGCCACTGAAATCTACGCCAAGGCTTACAACCAGAGCCCTGAAGCGGTAAGATTCTACGAATTTACACGCACTATGCAGGCGTACAAGTCTATCATAGCCGACAATACGACCATTGTCCTTTCCACGGACAGCGACATCTTCAAATTCCTAAAAGGCATGGCGTCGAACGGCGACATCGTTTCTGGCCAACGTTCGGACGACACCCGATGACCTTGGCGGTCGCGATAAGCGGATGAACTTTATACGGCGCTTAAATTCTGCTTGGCAGGCTGGTTGTTGCAAGATGTTCCCCGTCGGAACCAACTGGACAAATTGATCTGATTGTAAAGAAGAAGATCGGGCTCATCGTAACGCCGTAGGAGGCAACGATGAAAGCCCGCCACGCAAACATCGTTGACGCGATGCATCAGGACAACGCAGGCCTACCGCCCGAGATTGCCGACCGGTTCACCGAACCCTTCGCGCGATTTCTCAAGATCGAGGCCGCGGCCGGTATCACGTTGCTCCTTGCTGCACTTGCTGCCCTGATCCTGTCGAACTCGGCATGGTCCACACCGTTTCTGACTTTCTGGGAGACGCCAATCGGCTTCCATTTCGGCTCATTGGACTTCACCCGTTCGCTGCGACACTGGATTAACGATGCCTTGATGACGCTCTTCTTCTTTGTGGTTGCTCTTGAGCTCAAACGTGAACTTGCCCTGGGGGAGTTGCGCAACTTACGCATGGCGGCGCTCTCATTCGCAGGTGCGCTCGGCGGAATGCTCGTGCCTGTGGCAATTTATCTTGCGCTGATGAAAGGCCAAGCGGGGATGCATGGCTGGGGAACCGTGATGGCCACCGACACGGCCTTCGTCATAGGGTGCCTCGCGCTCCTCGGCTCCCGCATCCCCCCAACTCTTCGCCTGTTTCTCCTGTCGTTGGCAATTTTCGATGACGTAGGCGCTATCCTAGTCGTGGCTGTGGGCTATGGCGAGACCCTGAATTGGGCTGCGCTCGCTCTTGCGATGCTTGGCCTCGCGGTCGTCGCAGGATCCGCCCGCCTAGGGATCAGAAGCGTGCCCGTCTATTTCCTGCTCGGAGGCGTGATTTGGCTCTGCTTCGACGCCTCTGGCATCCATCCGACTGTCACTGGCGTTGTCTTGGGTCTGATGACGCCGACACGCATATGGGTGAGCGACGAGCGTCTACGCTCTATCCTCCATCGCATGCTTTCCTACCCGAAAGGCGACCACTCGACCGGAAATACAACGGATCGGCGCGACCTCCGTCGAGCCGGTACTGCGATAACGGAGTCCCTTTCCCCTGTGGAACGACTGGAAGTGATGCTTCACCCTTGGGTGGGCTTTGCGATCATGCCGATCTTCGCGCTCGCGAATGCCGGAATCGTAATCTCCGGCGCGGACTTCGAGCAGTCGGTATCCCTGGCGATTTTTGGGGGCTTGGTGTTCGGCAAGCCGATCGGAGTCTTGACCTTCAGTTGGCTTGCGGTGCGCCTCGGGCTCGCGACTCGGGCGCTTGGCCTGAGCTGGTCCCTCTTGGCAGCCGGTGGTCTCTTCACCGGGATCGGCTTCACGATGTCGTTGTTCATTGCGGGATTGGCATATGCCCCCGCGATGCTAACCGCGGCTAAAATCGGGATCTTGTGCGGGTCTGCCGTCTCGGCCGTATCCGGCTTTCTTATGCTGATGTGGTTGACCTCCAGAAGGAAGACCGCGTGAGTTCTTCCCCGGCAATTCGTCGTGTTGCTCGACCTACTCGACCGTTCTGAGAGCCGCCTGGGCCGGCAGACAGACCAGGCCCCGCCTAGTTTCATTAATCGATCGCAAATTCCCCGCGCCCGATCTGGTCATTATTGCTTGTGTTTGGGGACAAAGAGCCCCACGCCGCGGTTTGCTAGGTCCTCGCAGGTTGCGGACGATATGTGCCGCTGGAAATCGGAGAGGGTTAGTTCCCGGT
>NZ_JBHGXH010000305.1:0-1623 GCF_041936445.1 Candidatus Darwinibacter acetoxidans
GTCTTTTGTTAACAGCACCAGATTGTCCAAATGCCATAGACATGTTCGAACGTGTCTCTGCTAAAACCTTTTTTTTAGCACCGGGCAATTACGGGTTGAATAGAAGATTCTTTTGTCAAGAAAAATATTCTGAGAGAAAAGGCAGCCTGCACGGGAGCAGCATTTTTAAAACAATCGGGAGCCTTTACGGGCTGCTGCCTGGCGGGTACATTGAAAAGGCCGCTTCCCGGGCCGGGAGCGGCCGGATTAAAGCCGGTTGTTTTAGCTTTAATAAAACTGCAGCGGGTTTATGGCCGGGTGGACATACCATCCGCCCCAGCTGGAGCCGATGCTGCGGCGGATTTCAAAGTGCAGGTGGGGCCCGGTAGAGTGTCCGGTTGAGCCCAGGCGGGCGATGGTCTGCCCGCGGGACACCCTCTGGCCGGCGGAAACCAGGTTAACATTGTTATGCAGGTAGAGGGTGTAGTAGCCGCCGTGGTTAATTACAATGTAGTTCCCCTGGCTGCTGCCCCATCCCGATAGAACCACGACCCCGCTTTCTGCAGCGAGGATCGATGTGTTAAGCGGTGCGGCGATATCTATGCCCCTGTGCCCGGCATGAAAATACTGGGATATCCGTCCGCCGCCGGCAACAGGCCAGGCAAATCTCTTCAGGGTGCCCCGCTCCACCACCCTGGCTTCAGGTTCAGTGATAACCCGATTGGAAAGAGCTTCTCTGGATTTCTCCATTCCATTTTCACAAGTAACCAGGTAGGTTACTTCTTTTAAGCCGCTTTTCCCTGGCGATACAACCCTGCTTTCACCGACATACATTTTGTCGGTGTAGGCGTATTTGGTAGTATATGGTATCTCTTCTTTCAGGGTGATCTTTTCAACGTGTCTCACGTGCACTGCTGGCACTGCCGGTTCGGCCTCTTCATCCGGTTCAATTCTGCCCAGGCGCGATGCAATCATCTGGCGTGAGGCGTCAAGCAGCTCCTGATCATACTCCTGCCGCGTCAGCAGGGCGACTATCTCGCCGGGTTCATAAACCTGTTCGGGAGGGACCACGCATTTTTCGCCGGATATCTCTTCGAGCAACTCCACATCCAGCACTTCAACCTGCTTATCCTTGCCGACAAAGGCAAAACATACCTCCTCGACCACCCGGCCCACTTCCTCCATCGTGGATACCGGCGCTACCGGGACACCGTCAACGGTAACCAGTACTGCAGCGGTGAGGAAGCTCAGCCGCTGCATCAGGGCATCCCTGGCCGCCTGGAAATCTTCCGCCTCGTCCGGGCGGTATTCCCGGGTCAGGGTAATCTCCTGCCTTGGAAAAAGATCCATCCGGTAGAGGGAGCTGCATTTATCAGTTAATTC
The DNA here is from genome assembly GCF_041936445.1 of Candidatus Darwinibacter acetoxidans. NCBI lineage: Bacteria > Bacillati > Bacillota > Clostridia > Candidatus Darwinibacteriales > Candidatus Darwinibacteriaceae > Candidatus Darwinibacter > Candidatus Darwinibacter acetoxidans. The sequence goes on from NZ_JBHGXH010000305.1 coordinate 1,363, forward strand.
AACGAGAAACTGCTCCACCTCTTCGGGATCCCGCACCAGTCCAATTTCGACCCCGTCCATCTGGACCGCGTAAAGGTGACAGTAGAGGTAATAGTGGTAGTGCAGCAGGCCTGTCAGGGCCAGGCATGAGAGGATCAGGTAAATCGACCAGTGGAGGGTTTTCCCCTTTAACCGGCGCAGCAGTTTTATCATTCTACTGTGACGATAAGCGAGCTTCAGGCGGGAGATCAAAGGCGTTTTTTTGTTCTGAGTTAAAATCGG
>NZ_JBHGXH010000306.1:0-2729 GCF_041936445.1 Candidatus Darwinibacter acetoxidans
GCCGGTCATGACCGGCCCCTACAACTATAGCCGGGTTTTTAGCACATTTGGTGCGGTGCTTGTTAAGGATTCTTTTAGTTGTCACCGGTTCTTCCAGTATAAAACTTTATCGTAAATTCTGAGCCGCGGCCCGGTTCGCTCTTGACGCTGATGTCGCCGCCATGCTTCTCCACGATGGCCCGGGCCATGGCCAGGCCGATGCCGACCTGGTCGGCGGCGGCATTTTTGCCCTTGTAGAAGCGGTTGAAAATATGGGGGAGATCCTCCGGCGCAATCCCCGTGCCGCTGTCTGCAACCGTAATCATGGTGTAGAGCGGATTTTGGGCAAAGGAGATCTGCAGGCGTCCACCTTCCGGGGTGTGCTCGATGCAGTTCTTAATTATATTGATCAGCGCTTCACAGCTCCACTCAAAATCACCGGTAAAGCCGGCTCCTTTATCGCCTTCCACGGTCACCTGCAGCATTTTAATCTCCAGCGGGATGGCCAGCGTAGCCAGCGCCTTCTCCACGAGGGCGCTTACCGGAACCCTTTCTCTTTTCATGTTCACTGCCCCCGCGTCCAGCCGGGACAGCTTGAGCAGCGAGCTCACCAGCCATTCGATTCGCTTCAGCTGTGCCCTCATCCGCTCCAGGAAGAGGATCCTTTTTTCTTCGGAAGGATTCTCGGAGAGGAGTTCATTTAAAACAGAAAGGGAGGTCAGGGGAGTTTTCAGCTGGTGCGAGATATCGGCCAGGGCATCGGCCAGGAGAGCCTTCTCCCGCTGCAGCGCTGCGGCCTGCTCTTTGAGCCGCGTGGTTATTTTGTAAATCTCGTTTTTCAGAATGCTGAGATCGCCTTCGCGGTTATCCCTGATATCGAGAGAGTAGTCCCCCGCGCTTATCCTTGCGGCGTAACGGGTCAGCTCCCTGATCTGCCCGTACTGCTTTTTTAAGAAGAGGTAAGTGGCCAGGTAGAAGACGCCTCCCGCGAGAAGGGCGAGCAGGATATAGCTGAGCACGCTGCGGAGAAAATAGCTTTGCAGCAACGGGGTCTCCAGCCGCGGGCTGCTGCTGTCAAGGCCGTACTTTGATAGAATCTCCCTGCCCCTGGAGACGGCCTCTTTACCGGGATCCATGATTTGCCGGGCCAGGTCCTGCTCCGCTGCGGGATATTTTTCAGCCAGGGCGCCGATGAGCGCTGCCTGGCTGTCAACAATGGTCTTCTTTAAATAATACCGCCCGGCCAGGCCGAGCAGAAGGGCGGCGGCGAGCAGCCCGGCCAGCAGAAGGGCAAACCATGCCCGCAATCTGTTTACTTCTGGATTCTTGGAAAGAGTGATCTTATTCACCTGCCCTGTATCCCAGGCCGCGCACGGTATGGATTATCTTGGGCTCCCGCGGATCATCCTCGACCTTTTCGCGGAGCCGCTTGATATAGACGGTGAGGGTATTGTCGCTCACGAAATCGCCGGAAAGGTCCCAGATCTCGCCCAGGATGCGGCTTCTCGTCAGCACCTGCCCCCGGTGGCGGGCCAGGGTCAGCAGCAGCTTGTATTCCAGCGCGGTCAGCGGGATGAGAGTGTTGTTCTTGTAGACCCTGGCTTCGGCCGTGTTGATCCTGATATCTCCGACGATGATTTCCTTTTCCGGGCCGGGCTGACGGTTATACCGGCGCAGAACGCTGTTGATCCGGGAAATGAGCTCTCTTACCCGGAAGGGCTTGGCGATATAGTCGTCCGCGCCCAGGTCCAGACCCATGATCGTATTGACCTCGTCATCGCAGACGGTAAGAAAGATCACGGGAGTGTCTCCCTTCGACCTGATCAGTTTACATAATTCAAAGCCGTTTCCGTCGGGAAGGTTTACATCGAGGAGAATTAGCAGGAAATCGCGCTCCAGGATAGCCTCCCTGGCGCTTTTGAAGTCGTAGCAAAGATGGGTCGAGAAGCCTTCGCGGGCCAGGGCATACTCAATGCCCATGGCGATGGTCTGGTCATCTTCAACGATCAAAATCCCCTCCACCGGCTTGGTCTCCCATCTCAAGTAGTATGCAGGATCAGTTTCATTTTACAGCAATTCTACCCTGCCGCCAACCGCGGCAAGTTCATGACTGGTATTCTGGTATTGCGATTAAAAAAAGTCACTTGAGCATCCAGCTGGTGTTGATGACCGGGGCGCTGTAGAGGAAGAGTACATCCCGTTTTTTCGTTAAGTCAATATGCTCGGCCAGCTTGGCGGTGGAGATATAGCGCAGGTCTGCAAGGATGATCCTGGAGTAGCCCGGCAGCAGGAGCGGGGCGATGCTGCTGCCGAAGGAATCGCGGAAGAGGATTAACTCCTTTCTGCCTGCGCAGGCCGGGTTCTCGATTGTCAGCAGCGGCCTGGCTCCCGCCAGGAAGATATCATAGGGATCTTTTCCGTAAAACATTTCCGTGGCGTATACCGGGCCATAGGTCCCCCGTTCATGGTCGTAAACAACAGCATTTTCTATGATCTCGTTGGTTAGATAGGCCATGGTGTCGGGCGGTACGGGAAGGCCAAGCTGGCCGTGATAGGAGCCGTAAAAAGGATAAATTTCCCGTTTTACATAGACCATCCCGGAGGCCGTAACCTGGGCCCCCATCCGGGATAACAGTTTATCTGCCACCCGGACGATCCTGTCCTGGCTCCAGTGATGGTCTGTCCGGTAGTAGTCGCCAATTGACAGGCAGCTGAACAGATCAATATAGTCCATATGCCGGATCTCCCGG
>NZ_JBHGXH010000307.1:0-1764 GCF_041936445.1 Candidatus Darwinibacter acetoxidans
AACAGCGCCGGCAGCCTGGCATCTGTGGATTATATTGCCGCCCGCCGCTGGTGGACCGTAGAGCAAACCCTCTCGCACATGCGCAAGGTGCAAGTCACGGCCGAGCTTTACAATTATATCTATATCCTCGGCCCCCTGGGAGAACTGGTCGGAGTCCTCTCCCTCCGGCAGTTGATCCTGGCAGATCCGGCCATGCGGCTGGAGGAGATCATGGTGCGAAAGTTGATCACCGTGCCGGCCGAACTCGACCAGGAGCAGGCCGCTCAACTTGTAGCCCGCTACGACCTGATCGCGCTGCCGGTGATCAGCAGCACCGGGAAAATGGTGGGGATACTCACGGTGGATGATATCATCGACGTGATCGAAGAAGAGGCCACCGAGGATATCCACCTGCTCGGCGGGAGCGAACCTGTAGAAACCCCGTATTTCAAAACAGGATTGGCCATCTTCTTCCGCAAACGGATTGTCTGGCTGCTGCTGCTCTTTGTCGCAGAAGCCTTTACCGGGAACATCCTCCGTCATTACGAAAGTTTGCTTACTCAGGTGGTGGCCCTCTCTTTTTTCATCCCCCTGCTGATCGACACTGCCGGCAATGCCGGTACCCAGACCTCAACCCTGGTGATCCGGGCGATGTCAGTCGGGGAGATCCGCGGCGGCGACTTCTTGAAAGTAGTTTGGCGGGAGATGCGCCTCGGGCTGGCCCTGGCCCTGCCCATGGCCGGGATCACTTTCCTGCGGGCCCTGATGCTGGGCAGCTCCCCCAATTTGGGTCTTACCGTTGCCGCCACGATCCTGGTAATCATCACGGTAAGTTCCACTCTCGGAGCGATCATGCCCATCATCGGGAAAAAGTTGGGGCTGGATCCAGCCGTGTTCTCCTCTCCTATGATCACCACCCTGACCGACGCCGTGGGTTTGATCATCTACTTCCGGTTCGCCCGCCTGCTGATGGGATTGTAATGCAGGAGCAAGATAAGATGCAGGGGCCGCAGGGACGGTGTATACCTCCGACCTGCGGCCGGCCTTTCCGACTACGGGCCGTTTAAAAGATATTCCTGATCGTCGGCACTTCGGTATCCTTGATTCTTTTGGCCATACGCATGGCCACAGCCACCTCGATCAGAAGCTCTTCCCGGTTACGCAGCTCCGCCAGCTTGATCACCCTGGTCAGCGATTGATCAAGATGATCCACCTGGCGGTGATCCATGATCGGGGTCCAGGAAGCATCCGTCTTGGCCCATATTTCTTGAAGCTGCCTTGATTCCCGGTGCGCCGCCGCCCAGTCCCCTTCTTCCACGGCCCGGTGAATCCGGTGCAAGTTCTCCTGCAGCTGATTGTATAAAACGGTGGTATAGATAAAAAGAACAACCGAGCCCGCAAGGACGACCAGGAACAAGATCACCGCGATCCATACTGTTTTCACCGGCTTTTCGGATCCTCCTTTCGCTGCACGTAGAGTTGCCCTTCCGTATCCAGGCTGGCAAAAAGGACATCTTTTAAGTCTTCAATTCCCAGCTTCTTCATCTCGTTCTGCAGCCAGAGCAGGTCCAGCTTTGTTTTTCCCAGGTTTTCATGGTTAACATTGCCGTCGACGATCAAGGGATGGGGCACGCCCTCGTATTTGGTCTCGATCTGCAGATCGCGCGGCTGCAGCGGCCGGCACTGCGATTTGGGAATAACGCTGAGATCGCCGTTCGTTTCAAAAATGGCAAACTCCACGTCACTAATATTGTGGTAGCCGCAAATGCGCAGCTGCTCGATCAA
>NZ_JBHGXH010000308.1:0-11159 GCF_041936445.1 Candidatus Darwinibacter acetoxidans
GTGCTCATCTGGATGGAGATCAACCCTGCAGTGTCCCTGAAGACAATTCCGTCGCCTGAGATCTCGATGGCACTGTCTCCTGTCCCTCGAGCCTGGATCCTCACTTTGTTGCAGTCAATCTCGCCTGTGGTGATGTGCGAACCGTTGATGTACGTAAACCCATAACTCATTGCCAAAACCGCTGGATCGTCTGTCGTGAAGTACATTCCCACCAGAAAATTATGGTAGTTGCTATCCTGAAGAGTCGGCCTCGTTTCGCTGAACATTATCTCGCCGGTGGAGCCCTCTTTTAGGCAACGAACGTAAACGAAATATTCCTTGTTCAATGACAGCTGTTGTGTTTTTGCGGATATGCTCCAGGTACCAGTTGATTCCCCCGGGTCCGTGGCGAGGATCAAGTATCCGCTTGTGTTCGAAAACTTGCCTCTCACATTGTCCGTGTTAGCGTTCATCTTGACGCCAACCAGCTGGAAATTCCGACTCCCAGCGCCCACGGCCAGATGTTGAGTCTCAACCGTGTTCGGTTTGATGTTGGAGCCGTCAAAATACCCTTCTTCATTTCCGAAGAAGTGGTGGTTCAGCAGCTTCTCGTAGGTCTGTTTGGCGACGTACATGGCATAGACACGGTCGGATAGCAGCTTCGGGATGTTTATGACCACAGTATTTGAAGGGGCGCTTCTTTGTCCAGATCTATCCCTGGCGAAGACCCTAACATAGAGAACCTTATCGGCTGCCAGTCCCGTCAGGTGAAAGACGTTTGAGGGCGTGAAGTATTCGGTCACCCCTTGGGTGAAGGTGGCGTTCTCAGCCACTTGGACCACATAGTCCTTGAGGTTCGGATAGTCGACCATCCGCCATGTCAGGACCACATCGCCATCATCATTCACACTTGCGATCAGGTTTGTCGGCGCTGCGGGGACGCCTGGTTTCCCACCCATCGTGAGTGTCACTGTTGGATCGTTCTCAGAGTAAACGCCAGCCTTGCTGATTGTGCGCACACGCCAGGTGTATGTTGCACCGGCAGCCAAGCCTTGGGTGTCCCGGTGGACCTCCGCGTCTTTGCCCAGAGTGGCTATGGTCTGAAAGCCATCGCCGATGGAGCGGTCGATGAACTGCTGGTGCGCATGTTCGCTTACGCTCCTGGTCCAAGTGAGTTCAGCGACCAAAACCATGAAACCGTCTTCCGACACAAAAGACTTCTCAGTCACATCCAAGTTCGTAGCCGGCTCCGGGGGCGTCGGATCATCGCGCGGTATGTCCTCGACGGTCGCCGATACGGTCTCGGACCATCCGCTGATCCTGTTGTTCTTTATGGCGGCCACTTGGTACTCCCATGTGCTGCCAACTGCCAGCTGGTTGTGTGTAAAGATGGTGGTCAGCGAGTCAAATACCAGCCAAGGCCCGTATGTCACAGTCGGCGGCGCTTCGGGGTCTTCCTCAACGTAGGTTATTGACACTTCCCGCGCTCGAACAGCCCACGAATCGGCATCGCTGACCCATGTGACTACGATGTAACCAATGTTAGGGTGAGCGATCACCTCTTTCGGCGGATCGGGGATGTCACCCAAGGTTCTGCTCGAGGGGCGACGTCCAATCAGTTCATCCAAAGGGTTTCTCAAGAAGTCGTTCAGCCCCCACCGAACTGTTCGTGAAGAGCGGCTCATTTGGAATGATGAGTCCATGATCCGGCCACTCACCAGCACCTTGTTCCTCGGATGCACAACTGTGATGGTGTCGCCAAGGCCTACGCCCGCCAGCTCCTCCCATCGGTCAATCGGTATGGATACCTCAAAGGCGATGTCGGGTTGGCTGCGCTTCTCCAGTTCATGCTGTCCGGCTTCGATGAGTTCGGCCATGGTGTCGGCTTCTGGTGCATAGAAGTCTCCGGGAACCTCACCGTAGTCGGCGATCGACTGGTCGTTCTTGAGCTGGACGTAAAGCTGACTGGTTCCCTCGCCAGCCCCAAAGCAGTCCAGTATGTTTGCCATTTTGCTCCTGTCGTCACGCAGCACACCGATAGTCGCGTTGCGACCGTGCTCGATGACAAAAGGTTCCTGGCTACTGATCGTTCGGTCCGTGCCGAACTTGGGCTCACCATTGGCGCCTAGATCGAGAAGAAGCCGTCTCTGTGCCTCATCATGTCGAACTCTGAATTCCCAGCCATATTGGTCGCAGAGCTCGGCGAGGGTCTGAAGAAAGTCCAGGCGTTCAAACTCGAAACCCTGGACGATGACCCCCGTGGATAGCGGTATGTCTCCCCCCTGCAGGAATGTTGGCTCGCGCCAGATGAGTTCTGCGCCTGCCAGGTAGGGTGTGAAGCCATATCCCACAATACTGCCGCTAGAGTCCTTCCGAGGACTGTTTTGGTCTTCGGTGTAAAGGTTGATGCGAATATCTACCCAGCGGCCTTCGCCAGCAATCGGGACGCCATTCACTTCGTTTTCCCGGATATCCCCTACATTGATGGCCGTCATCTCGGGGCCCCATTCCGCGTTGTCAAGTTCCGGTGTTTCTGCTGCGCTTCGGCTCTGAACAGTGATGCGGACATAGGGACCCACGATCTCCGTCCAGCGCAGGATCCTCCCTGAACTCAAGGCATTCTCGCCGAGGTCCACACGGAACTGGATGTATCCGTAGGCCTTTGGGCGTTCATTGTCCGGGTCGTCGGGATGGGGTTCATACTGCAGGATGACAGACCCGGGTTCAGTCTGAATATCCACCCGGTATTTGATGGCTGTCTCCCAGTCTGCTTGGGTATTCCATCTCTTGATGCAGAACTTCCTGAGATGGTCCCGCACGACATCTGCCAGATCCCGCCCATTCCACCCCTGCCAGCGGTGAGGTGTCTTGTAGTTCTTGAGTCGGTGGGCGTGGCCCTGAACCGTGAAAGAATACTCGTTACCAGACAGGTCCCTGGCATGTATGAGACCCGAAGCGCACTGCTCAGTTCCGTCATACAGTGCAACGAACGCCGCCAAACCAAGCTGTTCGACTCCTTCGGCATCATGGGGTACGGTAAAAGACGCTTGATCGGCTGTGTTTATCCTCTTTCTGGCCTGTCGTATGGTGACATCCTGAATGGGCTCACCAATTGGGTTGAGATCTTGATCGAAGCATTTAACGTATGCCATATGCCATCAGCTCACCTCCCACAGACCGAAGAGGGGAGGCATTGGCCTCCCCCGATGTTTTGCTTTGCGTCAATACGTCAACCCGCCTCCATCAGCGGTTGACAATGCTTCTCTCACCAGCTCCTCCAAGAAGCTGCGCACATCCGTTACGCCGCTGAGGTTGACGTTCACTTGGTTGATCAACACTTGCTGGATCAGGACTTCCTGCGCATGGAGGGCGGTTATTTCGGCCATCTGGAAGGTCTGGTACACATCCATGGCTTGGCTGTCCAGCAGACCAGGCAAGCGGTCCAAATTTGCCAATGGCCGCAGCAGTTCAACGAAGAGGTCTCTATCTTGACCGGAAAGCCTTGTGATCTGAACACCCCTGACCTCGTGCTGAACTGTCCTGTCTTCTTCCGGCAGGAGCTGATCCAAGATGTCTGAGTATTCATCCCACTGCCGCTGAAGCTCATCGAATGCATCGCGCCAAGCCTTCCTGATGCGCTCGATCTCTTCATCGGTGAACCCATCAGCCACAGACTCCTGCATCAGGCCAACGACCAGCTTGGCGTTTTTCTCGAACTCCGCGGCCTGCATGATCTGCTCCATCAAGATGCGTCTGAGCTGCTGACCCAGAGTCTGTTCGAACTCATCCCACGTAGACTTGCCAGCTACAGCAGCAGCCATGGCCGAGCCCAAAGTCCTCAGAGTCTCGTTCATGGACTCGATCATCACTTTGCCGATCTCATAGCCGGCTTTTGCTTCTTCCTCATTCACGAACTCCCATCCGGTGTGCCAGATGAGGAAGTAGGTCTTCCGGATATCAGCTTCGACCGATCGGTAGGTTACACCATATTCCTCCAGCGCCCGGTTCAGGTCCTCGATGCCCTTTTTCAAGGACTGCATTTCTTGAGGGATGGGTCCGGGGTCGAAGATCCTGGCGATGAAAGAGACCCCTGTTGATATTGCGGCCAGCACAGGGTCCCCTGTGAGACCCGCAAATCCTCCGGTAATGCCGGCAATAATCGCAGCTAGGCTGGAGCCTCCCTTCTCGAAGGTCCCCCCAGCGCCCAGGTATCCAGCCAAGGTTCCATAGATGCCGGCAACGGCATCGCCGAACTCCCCGAACGCCTGGCGCATTGAGAACCGCATGTTCTCAAAGGCCTGCGGCGCCTCTTGGATCAACCGCAGGAAGTCCTCGATCTGCTGGGTTATCTCGCTCCACTCGGGCGACATTTCCGCGAAGAACCTGGCAGTCGCATCTTCCGCGTCCTTGATCTCTTGACGAGTCTTCAGAAGCTCGTTCAGGTATTCCTGCTGCTCGATGTAGTTGTCAGTCTGCTGGATGAGTTTGACCAGTTGGTTGTATTTGGCTTGCAGGCTGGCAAGGTCGCTCTTGTTGTACTGGATCGACTCGATCCGGTTCTTTGCAGTCTCTTGTGCTATCTGTCCTTCGAGTTCTTTCTCCTGCCGGCGAAGTTCCTGCCATTCCTGAGAGAACCGGTACAGGTCTCCGTAGAGCCGTTCATACTCCTTGCGCATCCGCCGGACGATATCGAGTCTGTCCTCGGCGCTGAGTTCTTCTTCGATAACCATCGCATTCAAAAGAGCTCGCTGGTCCTCAAGGTTCTGCTTGGCGAGGTTGTACTTGGCCTGCTGCAGCTCCCTTTCCAGCTCCAGTCTGCGCTCGTTACCAGCGTCAACCACGGCCAACTCTGCCTCAAGAGTTCGGACCTGTTCCTCAAGCACCGCCGCAGCACCGATCTGCCGAGACTGGATCAGGAAGCTCTGCCACTGCTGCTCTCGCCGCTGCCACTCTTCAAAGCGTCGTTCTTCCTCGGACTGTATCCGAAGCTCCAGCGCTTCGAGCTCGGCTAGAGCATACCGGCCACCGCCGCCCTCCATCCCAGCATAGAGAGCTTTGCGCTCGTCTATCCAAGCTTTGAGAGAGCTCAGATCAGCCTCTCGCAAGTCGCCCATAGCCCGTATTTGGTCAGCTATCTCCTGGCCCAACTCCCGGGCCCTCTGTTCGGCATACCTTGCGCTGATCTCGGTCAGCCTTTGCTGATGGGCTTGATAGGCCAACTCCTGCATCGCCAGGTTGTCTTTATACTGGTCAAGCTCACGGTTCAAGCGCAACAGGGATTCGGCTATGTCAGCCTCTTCTAACCGGCCTTCATTCCGCAGGCGCTGGATCTCGACCTCTTGCTTCTTGTAGTTCAGTTCCTGGACACGCCTCAGCTCGCTCTCATCGCGCTGATCCCATAGCTGTCGGCGCATGCGTTCGACTTCTTGGATCTGGTCAAAAGACTTGGCGTATGCGCCCACATAGCGCTCGAGGTTCTCCAGCTGCTGCTGAAGCGACCACCCTTCGCGTTCGGCCGCCAGCCTGTAGTTGGCCATGCGCAGAGCAAAGATCTCGTTCTCGATGGCCATGCGCTCTTCAGTGGTCCGGATAACGCCTTCTGCGGCCAGCACTTCGGTCTGCAGCCATTCGATCTGCTTCTCGTAGCTATCGACGGTCGCATCGTTGAGATGCTTCAGCTGCTCGAAGAGCTGGAGCCGTTCACGAAGAGCTTCATTGTCTTCAGTACGTTCCTCTTCTCTCTTGATCTTCTCCTGGACAGAGGCGATCTCACGCCAGATCTGGAGCCACTCGTCGGTCCCGACAGCTGCCTTGTCAAGCTGATAATTCAGGACCTCCAGATGCTGATGCAGAGTAACTTGCCCGGCTTCCACTAAGTAGCGGTAGTAGTTCTCGATGTGCTTTTCTGCCTTCTCGAGATCATCAAGGTCAACTTGGACCTCGCCGAGGTCCAGGGCTTTGCGGATAGCATCGGCCTGCGGGCCGTAACGTGCCACTATGTCAAACACCCGCGCCCAGCGCTCTTCCGTGGTCAGGGCAAGCCGATCGAGTTCGTCCTCGACGGCGGAAATGGCCTCCTGTATCCGGACTTGAGTCGCTGCTGACAGCGCCGTGTCGACGGTCTGTTCTTGCAACCAGCCGAGGTATTTCTCGAGATGGTCTTCCAGGTCGCCGAGTTCATCCTTGTACCTCTGAACTCCCAGCCTCAGCAGTTCAAGCTCAGCTTGGTATACCTGCATGCGCTTGGCAACCAGGGTGTCTGGATCTTCGCCCTTCTCCGGCCTAAGCATCTTGTCCAGCTCATCCCGCACGTTCTGGAGTTCGGTGGCTATTACATTCCCACGGAACACTTCGGACAAGGCCGTGTCAACCGCTCGCTGCTTCAGGAAGTCGATATACCTCTCATGCAGAGACTCCAGAGTTCCATATGTTGCCTCATACTCTTCAGGGAGACTCCGCACCAGTTCGATCCGGGCCCGATACAGATCCATCTCAGCCCTAACTTCTGCCTCGAGCTCTTCGATGGTCTTTTCCGACCCAGTACCCGGGCCTCCCCCGCCGGTTCCGGCAGGCGGGGCCGTGGTTGGTGCTGCCCCGGTGAGTGGAATGCCTGCTTGTCTCCGCTCAAGCTCAGCCATCACAGCGGCCGCGTGGGCCTGAGTATCTTGGATCTCAGCGATTCTGGCGTTGATCTTGTCAAGATCCTGAAGCAGTTCTTCGCTCTGCCCGCTGACGCGCTCAGCTTCAGCAGTAAGCTCGGATACCCACTTACCCCAAAGACCAAAGGGGCTGTCCTGGGCGACATGATCGGGTTTCCACTCGACCAAGACTCGCCGCATGGTCTCTTCGGCTCTCTTGGCAGCATCTTCGAGGCCAAGCTCTTGGGCTTCCAACCAGTCCATGAAAGCCATTTGGGCTTCGTTCTGCAGTCTGACAAGTCTCTCTGTCTCGCTGACGTTCTTTTGGACTTGGGACTCCTTCTGAGAGCGCTCGCCCAGCAGTTGGTTCAGCTCTTGCTCAAGTTGGTTCCTTGTGCGAAGGTACTCCAGGCTGGCAAGACGCAGGTGGAGTTCGCTTTGCGTCTCCAGCTTTTCGATGTAGGTTTCGAGCGTACCGATGTTGGCCCTGATAGCCTCATCGATGGTTTCGTAGCCAACAGCAAGCTCCGGTTGCAGCTCTACGATGCGCTCCATGACTTCTTTGAGCCGGCGGTGCTCTTCCTCGGACTTGCTCGGCTTGCCTTCCAGTTCTCTGTACTCGTTTGCTAGTGCACGTAGCTCCATGGCCTGCTGCTCGGCAGCTCTCGATGCCTCTATGGACTCCTGGTAGAACTCCCGCATGTCCCTGGAACTACCCGTCATTGCAAATGCTAGTGCCGTAACAGCTGCTATGCCGCCATAGATCCATCCTGCGGGTCCGAACAGCAAGGGTAAGGCCTTGAGGAGCTGGCTTATGATCAGCATGGTGGGGCCCGCCGCAGCAGCAAACCCCGCTATGGTCACGATCAACTTCTGAGTTTCAGGGTTTAGGTCTCTGATCCAGCCAAACAGCTCCGTGATGCGCTGAGTGATCTGGCGTAGTGCGGGTTCGAAATTTCCTGTCATCTCCAGGACCATGCTCTCGTATACCGACTGCATGATCTTGATGTCTCCCTGGAGAGTGTCCAGTTGGATGGATGCTTGTTCAGCCGCTTTATTAGTGCCGGTGATGCTCTCCGTGTATTGTCGAAGGGCTTCTCCACCTTGGTTGAGAAGGGTTATCATTCCAGGGCCGGCCACTTGGCCAAATAGACGTAAGGACTGCGTGGAGTCGATCCCGGCGGCATTCAGGGTATCGATGATGTCGGCCAAAGAGTTCAACTCGGGATGAACATCCCGGACGGTCAAACCCAATTCGCTCAAGACGTTCACTGCGTCTCCCACTGGGTTCGCTAGATCCGAGATGGCCCGCTTGAGCATGTTTCCGGCTTGCTCGCCTTGGAAACCCGCATTGTAGAGAGCCATTAGAGCAGCAACGGTCTCCTCAAGCGAGTAGCCAAACGTGGCGGCCACAGGCCCGGCGTTTTTCAGCGATGCGGCGAGCATATCCAGCTCTGCGAGCGACTCAGCGTTGGCAGCTGCGAACACGTTAGCCACTCTTGACGCTTCGTTGGCGGCCAGGCCAAACTGGTTCAGGGTGGACACCACGACTTCCGCTGTGAAGGCGAGTTCCGACTGCGATGCCACGGCCAATGTCAGAACACCGTCCAAAGCGTCGATAGCCTGCGACGCATCCATACCAGCTTGCCCGAGGTTGTACAGCGCATCGGCAGCCTGGCTGGCTTTGAACACGGTTTCCTCGCCCGCTTTGCGAGCAGCTGCCGTCAAAGCCTCCAACTCTTCCACGGTGGCTCCCATGACCGACTGAGTGTTCGCCATGGCCTGCTGGAAGTCGGCAAACGTGTTGAGCCACTGTCGCCCTAACATCGTGAGTGGCGCGGTTGCTGCGACAGACATACGCCCGCCAAGGCCCTCCCAACGACTCGCCAACCTCTGCACCGTTCGCTGCATCTCTTCATCGAGCCACTTGTTCTGCCTTACCACATGGGCAACGCCTTCATCGTACTTGGAGTAGTTGAGCCGCACCTCGGCCCATATGCTACCTAGCTCTTCTGCCATGTACCTTGTCCACCCCCTTTTTTGCAAAAGGAAAGGTTGAGCCCTGGCGGAGCGGCGAGAGGGTACTGCCCCATGGGGTTGCCAGGGCTCAACCATGCTTACTGTTTACTTCTTCTTGCGAAAAGCTTCGTGGTTCATCAGATCCACGCCCCTCATGTGCGGGCCTGGAACGTCTTTCTTTTTCGGGCTCGGAGGCTTGGGATCGCCCCTCCCTGCTTTCGACTTTGCCTCCTCGATCTGTTTCTGCTCCTCGATGGCCATTTGTATGGCTACAAGTTCATCGAAGCAGTACCGTTCCCAGGTCCCCAACTCGGGAAGATAGTCACTGGGCCTTACCCCGAAGGTCTTGGCTGTCACTCCTATGCGCAATAGCAACTCGGGTTGCTTCGCGAAAGGAATGCAGGGCCCTTACGCCCCCAAGGCAGTAGTAATGTATCGCCATGAGCTGCTGATCCGTCAGCCAGCCCACTTCTTTCATGATCTGGTCATAGGTAGGTTCCACCAATGCTTCCCTGGCCATGGCGTGCAGCAGCTGGGTGTACTTCTCGAACGAGTTGACTTCCATCTCCGCCACCGAGTCAGGTTTCCCGGACTGCTGCTTCAGGGCCATATCAGTAGCGAACGTCAGAAGGTCATTGGGAAGGTTGCCCGACTGCACCAACGCCATCAACGACACCCGGCGCAATCTGACGTAAATGTCCGATGCTCCGTCCCACGATGGGATGGCTACCACCGGTGCTGCGGCCTCGGCCATATCGGCCAGAGATGTTACTTTGCTCTCCTTCTTTTTGAACTTGCCTGTTAGCCACTTAAGCATTTTCGTACCCCTCTCGTTTTGGATGTAAAAAAGAGCCCCTAGCTAAGCTAGAAGCTCAATGGGTTCAACCATGCTACGGGAAAACCCGCTTGTAGTAGTGAGCCACGTTTGCCGGGTTAGTCTTGGCATAGACCTGGGTTGTCCTGACGGACTCATGCCCCAACAGGTACTGCACAAGCTCAATCGGCATGCCAGCGTCAAGCAAGTGTGTGGCGAAACTGTGCCTCAGCATGTGAGGCGTGACTCGCCTGGCCAGCCCGGCCATATGGCCGAGCTTCTTGATGTGCCGCTCGATGCTCTCCTTGGAGATGCGTTTCCGATAGTTGCTCCGGAACAACCAAGGGTCGTCATCACTGCGCTTCTTGAGATAGTCCTGAAGCACCAAATTGGCTCGGGTGCTCAGAGGCACTGTGCGCTGTTTGCCGCCTTTTCCTTCACGGACAAGAAGCGTCTTGGCCACCGGGTCATAGTCTGAACGGTCAAGATTGACTGCCTCACTGACCCTGATCCCCGACGAGTACAGGACCTCAAACAACACCTTGCGGATCCCTGTGGCTGCTTCACGGAGCCTTTCGATCTCTTCGTAGGTTAGGTGCTTCGGCGGTCGTTTGAGTTCCCTTGGCCGCTCGATGCGGTCCATCGGGTTGCGGAGGATGATCTCCTCTTTGACGAGCCATCCGTAAAAGGAGCTCAAGGAATGAACCTTACTAGCGATTGTACCATCAGAATTGCCCCTTACTTCTCGCTGATGAGCTATAAAGTCCCGTATGTTCTCGGTGGTGACCAGGTCCAAGCTCACCGTAAGAAATTCTGAAAAGCTCCGAAGGAGATAGCCATACCGCTGCTTCGTCCTCGGCCTCAGCTCTTTTGATGCCAGAAACTGTTCGATGAGCTCCCTGGAACGCTCCTCCTTCTTGTGCTGGCGGGAATAGAGCATCTGCACATACTTGTGCTTGGACTCAATCCAGACAGCGCTTCCGGACCACCTCAGCTCCAGGCCACTCTTCGGATCATCGTACCGGGTCTCCAGCTCAAACAGGCTCCGCCGAACATCCTTGTCTGTGACTCCCAGGCGATGCGCAATCGTGGCGATGTCCTGTTTGTCACGTTCGGCGAACAGCAGTGCTTCGACGGCCGGCAACAAGTCGACGTCGCGCGCCAACAGAACCGCCTTGTTCATTTGTCTGCAACCTCCCGTAGTTGCTCCCGATTTTGCTATTGGAGGGCAGGCGGCTCGGGATTGCCGCTTTTCGGGTCGCGATTCCCTAGCCCTCATTCCATGTCTACGACATTACTGAAGAATCTCCTACTGCAGACGATCAAGGAACAAGACTGCCGCGTGACGAATGCGTTATTGAGTATGTTGTCAAAGGAGGTGATCAAGGATGGACCCAATCGACAGAAATGTTCTGCACCGTATCAAGAGAGTGAACGAAGTGGAAGACCTCGGCGAACTAAATGACTACTTGGAACTCGGATGGATCCTGCTAAACATAAGGAATCTCGAAGATGGCTACACATACTACCTCATAGGTTGGCCATCAGATAATGAGGAACCGCCGCATCCCGAAAGCGTGCAGCGAAAGCAAAAACGATTACTGGAGAGCTTGTACTTGCCTTCGGGAGAAGATGAATAAAAAGGTTAGGGGCAGAGCGATCTGCCCCTAATGCTTACCCCAAAAAGTTACACTATCTTGCTCTATTGT
>NZ_JBHGXH010000309.1:0-13894 GCF_041936445.1 Candidatus Darwinibacter acetoxidans
TATAATCTTTGGTGTATAGTTTTGTTTGCATAACTAAATTATACCAGGGTACGGGCTCCTTCGCGAGCCCGTATTCTCGTTATTAGACAAAAAAGGGCCGTGCAGGATGAACTAATCAACGTTCATTCTGCAACAGCCCCGATTCTTTCTTGTTCTAGACGATCTTCGCCGTATCCCTGGCAATCACCAGCTCTTCATCGGTGGGGATTACAAAGACCTTGACCTTGGAATCCGGGGTGGAGATTTCCACATCCTCACCGCGGATTTTGTTTTTCTCTTCATCGATGGCGATGCCCAGGTAGGACAAATTGGCGCAGAGGGCGGTGCGCAGGGACGGGGTGTTCTCCCCGATGCCTGCCGTGAAGACGATGGCATCCACGCCGTTCATGGCGGCCACATAGGCCCCCACATACTTACGGATGCGGTATTCGTACATCTGGAAAGCTAGGCTGGCCAGCCTGTCGTCATCGGAGATGGCCTTTTCGATGTCCCGCATGTCGCTCACCCCGGCAATGCCAAAAAGCCCCGAGTGCTTGTTGAGCATGGAGTCGATTTCGTGGAGACCCAGCTCTTCCTGTTTCATGATGTAGAAGATGGCACCGGGGTCAATATCACCGCTGCGGGTTCCCATCATCAAACCTTCCAGGGGCGTGAACCCCATGGAGGTATCGATGGATTTGCCGTTTTGCACCGCGGCAATGCTGGCACCGTTGCCCAGGTGGCAGGAGATGATCTTCAGCTCTTCTATGGGCCTGCCCATCAGCTCAGCCGCCCGCTGGGAGACATACTTGTGGCTGGTTCCGTGGAAGCCGTAGCGCCTCACCTTGTGGCGTTGGTAAACGCTGTAGGGGATGGCGTACAAAAAGGCGTGGGGAGGAATGGTGGAATGGAACGCCGTGTCGAACACCGCCACCTGCGGGACATTGGGCATGATCTTTTCTGCAGCCCGAATGCCCGTGAGGTTGGCTGGGTTATGCAGGGGCGCCAGGCCCGCCAAGGAATCGATGATTTCTTTGGTGCGTTCGGTGATCAGCACCGAATCGGAAAAGGATTCCCCGCCATGGACAACCCGGTGGCCCACGGCATCGATTTCCTCAACGCTTTTGATCACGCCGTGTTCAGGGTGGGTGAGGAGGTTCAAACACTCCCTGATGGCGGTGGTGTGCTCCAGGATGGGCATGGCTTTGGATACCTTTTCCCCGCCGATGGGCTGGTGGGTGATCACGGCATTATCCTGACCGACGCGCTCCACCCGCCCTTCCGCCAGGACCTTTTCCTTTTTCATGTCATAGAGTTTATACTTAACTGAGGAAGAACCGCAGTTTAGAACGAAAATGTTCATGATCAATCCTCCTGTTTACCTTGCTGTGTACTTTCGCCTTCGGTGATGAGGGCATCATCTTCAGTGTAGGCCAAAAAGCCCAACCTGGTCTTCACCCCCAGGCGGCGCTCCCGGACATAGCGGCGGATCAGGGGGCAGGGGGCATAGCGCGGCCCGAAAACCTCCTGGAGCTGTTCCATCCAGTTCAGGACCAGATCCAACCCTAAGCGGTCGGCCATCTCCAGGGGTCCTTGGGTCATGCCCCAGGCACGTTTGATGATGGTTTCAGCCTGGTAGGCATCGCAGACCCCTTCGTCAATCAAGTAGGCAGCTTCATTCACCAGGACAGCGAGGGTGCGGGGATTGACCAGTCCCGGGCTTTCTTGGATTTCCACCACCTGTTTACCCAGTCGAGTGGCAAACTGCCTGGCAACTTCCACCGCCTGCTCGTCGGTGTGGGTGCCCCTCACCAGTTCAGCCACGGGTACACTGGGCACCGGAGGAATGAAGTGCAGACCTACCAGGAGATCTGTGCGGTTGATCCCCCTGGCCAGGTCTGAAATCCGCAGGGTGGAAGATGTGGAGATGAACACCACTTCCGGCCGGCAGAGATGGTCTGCCGTGCGCAGCAGTTCCTGTTTGGTATAGAAATGATCAATGGTGGCCTCCACCAGAAGGTCCACTTTGCTCAGCTCTTTCAGGTCCAGGGTATAGCTGATGCGCCCGAGGATCAGCCTCTTTTCCGATTCGGTGATGGCCCATTTGGCCAGTTTCCGGTCGAGGCTCTTCTCGATCCGCCGCAGGGCATCTTGTCCCCCGGCACCTTGCGAAAATAGTATTACATCATAGCCTTTGCTGGCAGCGCATTCGGCGATGCCCCGGCCCAGCCGGCCAGCGCCTAGCACTGCTATTTTTCGAATATCCACTATTTCTACCTCCCATGTTGGCTGCTTCACCTGTTAGTGATTCTAATTTCAAAGGACAGTTTCCTGCCTTGCCTCCCATTTTTGGTTGCCCTTTGGCTCTTTTGTGATAAAATATCCTCAAATCAACGGACTATTGCAGGAAAAAAGGGGGCCCTGGAGTGGACTTTCAGGACAAATTTGGGCGGGAAGGCATAACCTTCGATGACGTTTTGTTGGTACCCGACGCCTCTGAGGTTCTGCCCTCCGAGGTGGACATCACCACACGGTTTTCCAAGAACATCAGGTTGAACATACCTTTGGTCAGTGCCGGTATGGATACGGTCACCGAGTCCCGCATGGCCATCGCCATGGCCAGGGAAGGCGGCATCGGCGTGATCCACAAAAACCTTTCCATCGAGGAGCAGGCCAGTGAAGTGGATCGGGTGAAAAGATCCGAAAGCGGTGTCATCGTCGATCCTTTCTACCTGCATCCCCACAACTCCGTGCGGGAAGCCCTGGCTTTAATGGCCCGCTACCGCATTTCCGGCGTCCCCATTGTGGACAAGGATAAGAAGCTGGTGGGCATTCTAACCAACCGGGATCTGGTGTTCGAGGAGAATGTGGATCAGCCCATTGACAACGTGATGACTAAAGAGGGGCTGATCACGGCTCCCGTCCACACCACGTTGGAGCAGGCCAAGGCCATCTTGCACAAGCACCGCATTGAAAAGCTGCCCCTGGTGGATGAGAATTATGTGCTCAAGGGCTTGATCACCATCAAGGACATTTCCAAAGCCAAGCAGTATCCCAACTCCTCCCGGGACGATAAGGGTCGGCTGGTGGTGGCCGCCGCGGTGGGCGTGGGGGGAGATTCTCTGGAGCGCAGCGCTGCTTTGGTGGAGGCCGGCGTAGATGCGCTGGTGATCGATACCGCCCACGGGCATTCCCGGGGCGTGCTGAAGGCCTTGGAAAGGATCAAGGCCGCCTATGGCGGCAAAGTGGATATCGTCGCGGGCAATGTGGCCACCGGTGAGGCCGCCAAGGCCCTCATCGAAGCGGGGGCAGATGCGGTTAAGGTGGGTATCGGCCCCGGCTCCATCTGCACAACCCGGGTTGTGGCGGGGGTGGGTGTGCCCCAGCTCACCGCCGTTTGGGACTGTGCCCAGGTGGCCCGCTCCTATGGCATTCCGGTGATCGCCGACGGCGGCGTTCGCTACTCGGGAGATATCGTTAAGGCCCTGGCCGCGGGCGGCAGCAGCGTGATGCTGGGCAGCCTCTTGGCGGGTACCGACGAAAGCCCCGGCGAGCAGGAAATCTACCAGGGCCGCAGCTACAAGGTCTATCGCGGTATGGGATCGCTCGCGGCCATGAAAGCCGGCAGCAAGGATCGCTACTTCCAGACGGACAGCAGCAAGCTGGTACCGGAAGGCATCGAAGGCCGGGTCCCCTACAAGGGCCCCGTAAGTGAGACCGTCTTCCAGCTGGTGGGGGGCTTAAGGGCTGGCATGGGTTACTGCGGTGCCCCTGACCTGGAGACCCTCTATGCCAAGGCCCGTTTCATCCGCATTACTCCAGCGGGCACTTTGGAGAGCCATCCCCACACGGTGCAGATCACTAAAGAGGCTCCCAATTATCGAATATAGGAAAAGGGTGCTGTGACCGAATTCCCTCCTGGTGCGTAACTGTGGTAGAGAAGGAGGGGATAGCCATCAGTTACTCGGACGGCAGGTTTTACCGTGATGTACTGCATGGGTTGGCTTACCGCTATTGGTGGGAGAGCCTGGCCAGAACTGGAATCTGGGCTACCGGTTTGGCCTGGCCTGGAGTACTGAACTTAAGGGGATGAGCATAAGCTGAGGGGCGCGGCTGCGCTCCTTTCATCTGGGGGAAGGAGAACTCCATGGAAAACACCAAGGCTGCCTTCTGGTTCTTTGTGGTCATGGGCTTGGTGCTGCTCACCGGGCTGGCGGCCGCGCTCATGGAACCCTCCGCAGATGTGCGGTTGGCCCTTTTGGCCTGGCAGCAGCTTCTGTTCATCGTGGGAGGCTTTCTCGGTTCCAAGCGGGAGCACTATCAGTCCATCTCCCTGCGCAGGCTGGTGCAGGGCTTAGTGTGCGGGGTCGGCCTCTATTTCCTGAACATCCTGGTGGGAGCCCTCACCTTTGCCGCCTTCGCCCAGTTTTTGGGCAGTGGCGCCGTGCGGGAACTGCTGCTTCGGGATCGCGCGCCGGTGGAAATGCTGATCACAAGCGAAAAGCCCTTCGTGGCCTGGGGGGCTGTGCTCCTCCTGCTGGTGGGAGCACCCCTGGGCGAAGAGCTTTTTTTCCGGGGTTTATTGGTGAGCCTGCTGCGCAGCCGTCTCGGGGCGCTTCAGGCCGTCCTTTTGGCTGGTTTGCTTTTTGCCCTCATGCACTTTTATCTGCTCCAGTTTGTGCCGGTACTTGTTTCCGGCATTGTCCTGGGACTGCTCTTTGTGCGCTCGGACAGCATTTATGTGCCCATCGCCGCGCATCTAACCGTGAACGCGCTGGCCCTTTTGGCACTCCTCAGCTCCTTATAACCTCCAAAACTGGTTGACGTCCAGGACAAAGACGATGGCTCCGCCGGCTTCAATTTCCACAGGCACGCCCATGGCCGTGGGCAGCTCCGGGGCCAGCTGCGGGATGATCTTTTTGCGGGGCGCGCAGGTGGTGCGGATGATCTCCAGAACCGGCTCCACTTCGTGGTCCTGCACCCCGATGAGCAAAGTGGTGTTCCCCTGGAGCAGGAAGCCGCCGGTACTGGCCAGTTTGGTTGCTTTGTAGCCGCTTTTGACCAGTGCTTCCATGAGAAAAGCCACATCGTTATCCTCAACTACGGTGATCACAAGCTTCATGGCCCTTCCTCCTCCTTTGCCCCTATAGATTAGACGTTTCCTTGTAAATTCCTGTTTAACCTTGCAGTTTTGCCCTGCGGTCCAGGATGGAGCGGTAAATCTCCTCCACCGCCAGGGCCATTTTTCTGCTGGAGAAATGCTGCAGGGCGTAGCGCCTGCCGAAGCGCCCCAGCTCCTGGAAGTATGCTGGCTGGGGCTGGGCCAGGCTTGCGGCCGCGGCCGCGGGGCAGAACGGGGCCCGGTAAGCCCTGCCGCTGAAGTTGGCTGTCTGCAGCTTTTCTACGTTTTCCGGGGTGACCAGCCCATCGCAGTAGCGGCCGAGCACAAAGGCGGCGCAGCAGGCGGCCATCCCCTCCCTGATTGCCCGGCCGGTACCCACCACCAGGTCTGCCCCCCTCAAGAGGGGTTCAACATCATGCACCCAGCCTAAGTATCTCACCCCCGGGAAGCTGCCTCCCCCAGCACTGACCACTTCCCAACCCCACTGGAGCAGGCATTGGGACAGCTGGTGGAAGTTTTCCTGCTTTTCCGGGGTGGTCTGGGCAAGGAGCAAAGCCCGCTGGCGCCAGCGCTTGGCCCTGGGCCTAAGGCGGGGCAGCCGCACACCGTTTTCCACCACAAAGCAGGGCACCTGGAGATCGCCGAAATCCTCCCGCATCTCCCTGCTGATCAAAATGACCGCGGCCTGCTTTTGGAGCAGCTGTTTGGGCTCGAAGTCCAGGTAATGCACTGTGGTCAAGGTGGGGATGTTCAGCTCCTGCCCCAGGATCAGTGCCGCGGGCAGGGTGTGGGCGGAGTGGTTGTGGATCAGTTCAGGCCCCCATCTAGCTAGCTGTTTGCGAAGCGCCTCGGGTCTGGCGGTGAGCAGGTGGGGGATGCCTGAAGCCTTGAGTCTTTGCAGATAGACCAGATCATTGAGGTCCGCCAGGACCAACAACACGCGGTGACCCAACTCCAGAAGCTCGGCGCAGAGGTCCAGCACATGGGTGGTCTGCCCGTTGCGGTAGAAACGGGTCATCACCAGAATGCGCACAGGCGCGGCCTCCCTTCAAAAAAGCCAAATCCAGCGGGCCGCTGGACTTGGGCTTTTTTTAGCGCTGTACTGTGGGCTGCGGAGGGAAGGGGGGCCAGAAGGCTCCAGATTCGGCCAACTCGAACCACTCCGCACAGCCGATGGGAGATACCTGCTCGCATTCTGGCGGTTCTGGGGCAAAGCGGGCCAGAACCTCCAGCTGCACCAGGGCCACCGCTTTGAGCACTAGGTAGATGCCCACATCGCATTCGATGACCGTTCCGCTGTCCACAGCCCGGCAGTTCAGACAGCGGATGAGGGGCAGAACGACGGCGCTCATGCCGGGCAGGGCTCCCTCTAGACGCACTCCCCTGCGGCGGTACTGCGCGGTCTGCTGGATGAACTGGGTCATCCCGTTGCTGTCGTATTCCACATTCATCACAAAATTGACCACCACATCCATCTCGCCGGCGGCCACAATCACCGCCTCCGCCACCACATCGCTGATGGTGCAGGATACGATGTTGACTGCTAAGGGATAGGAAGGGGGAATGGGGATGCGATAAGTGGGGCAGTCCACGATGGCGCACTCGTTGTAAACCTTATTTACATAGATGACCTCCCGCTGGAAATCAGGCTCGTAATCACACTTCATCCGTAATCCTCCTTTCTCTAAGCCATAGTATGCAGGACCCGAAGCGTGGTGCCTGCCGGGGAAGAAAATGTCTGAATGGCCAGGCCCCTGCATACCTTAGTGGTGAGGGGGTGTTGTTTTGTTCATAGAACTAGACCATCCCATGTTCAGCAGTGTAGAGCTGCGTGGTAAGGCTCTAATAGTCCACTCTATGCAGGCCGGGCCGCGGGTGTTACGGGAAAATGTGCAGGATCTCGCGGTGGCCCTGCAGGGTTCCTTGCTCCGTGTGGTGGCCTTTACCGAGCAGGATCAGGCCTGGTTTTTCTCCGGTGAAGATGAGCTCCAC
Source organism: Candidatus Darwinibacter acetoxidans (assembly GCF_041936445.1). Taxonomy (NCBI): domain Bacteria; kingdom Bacillati; phylum Bacillota; class Clostridia; order Candidatus Darwinibacteriales; family Candidatus Darwinibacteriaceae; genus Candidatus Darwinibacter; species Candidatus Darwinibacter acetoxidans. Next base: position 7,094 of record NZ_JBHGXH010000309.1, read on the forward strand.
AGCGAGCGTTTGGACTTGGGGGCACCGTATGGCGGAGGGGGCCGCTTGATCTGTGACGGGCTGGGCACATGCCACCTCTTCTACTTCGTCCGGCAGTCACCGGGGTTGAGCTCGCTCCTGCGCCACCAGCGCTTCACCGACAGCTGGTCCAAAGCCCAAACTGTCACGGCCAACGTGTTCGGCGAGCTGTGGGGCTACAGCGTAAGCTGGCACAGTGACCAGTACCTTCATCTTACCTACTTAGGCCACAAAGACAGGCGCCTGCTGTACCGGGTGTACGACTTGGAGCATGGGCTCTGGAGCGGGGCGGTTACCGTTTCCGAGGCTACCTGCGCCCATCCCCAGTTCCTGTCCGCGGGTACGCTTCACCTCTTCTGGCTGGAAGAACTGGATCGCACCGTGCTTAAGGTCCGAAGCAAAAAGGAGCACTGGTCAGCCCCGTTAACCTTATCCACCGGGGGGCAGCATGCCGGTCTGGTGGGCTTTGCCCTGAATGAAGGTGAGTGGAGCGTGCTGTGGGGCGAAGGCAGCGATTTCTACCAAACCCCCCTGGACAGATGGGAGGAGCGCGGCACAGCTGAGCGGGGAGATTTTGAATACCTTTGGAAGGTGCAGGGAGGAATTACGCTGCCCATGTACATAGCCAAGGGGAAGCGGGAGGCCAAGAAAATGGTGGAGCCCCCAGCTGTTCCCGGGGAGCCCGAACCTGCTGCGGAAGAACCGCCGCGGGAGCTCGAGCCTACACCGGAGGATACGGCCCGCCGCCGGCGGGAACAGGAAGAGGCTCGGGCCCAGGCTGCCTTTATGGAGCAGGCTTTCCGCACTTTGCAGGAGTGGGAGCGGGTGAGGGAAGAGGTGCGCAGGTGGCAGCAGGAACTGAAAGCGCCTCCACCAGTTGATCTTGCGCCCTTAACGGCGCGGCTGGAGCGTTTGGAACGGCGCTTGATGAACCTGCAAAAGGCCCAAGAGGCGGAAAAGGCCCTGGGGGAAACGAGCCGCGCTCAGCTGGATAGGGAGCTAACCAGGCTCAAGGCCCGCCTTGATCAGCTGGAGGAGGAAAAGCCTCGGCGCCGCAGCTTCTGGTGGAGGGTCTTGGGCAGGGCCTGAGGCATATACTAGCTCTGAGGCGAAGCGGGGAGGGCTGAGCATGGAAGTGATCGTCTGCGGCCAGGCCAGATCCATTCTGCGTTCCTGCGGCGGTTGAAGGAAGAACCTGCCTCTGGGAGAGGCGGTGGTATATCTCAAACGGGCCGTACGCAGGCGTTTTGGCTCAGAAGTAAATGTACGCCTGGTGAGCCCCGACAGTCCAGAGGCCCGCCAAAGGGGCTGGATCCGGGGGGATGTGCTGCCGGTTGTGATCATCGGCGGCGAGGTGTTTTGCCGGGGGCGTTTTTCCCTGAAAGAGATCATCAACAGGCTATACGCCCTTAAAGGGGTAAAACGGCCTTAAGCTGGACAATCCCATAATTTGGATTTCAAACGCTGGAGTTTTTCCTGCTATAATGGGAAGGCAAGACTAAACAGTAGGAGGAACTCAGCGTGAAACGTCTAAGTGCGGTTGTTCTAACCATCGTTCTACTCGCTGCCGCAGGTGTTCAGGCCAGTGCCTGGGAGTGGTGGGCACCCACACTGCCCAATACGCCTCCCGCTTCCAGCACGCCGTGGCAGCCGAACTGGCCGGTAAACCCCAGCCCCAATCCCAATCCCAATCCCAATCCTAATCCCAATCCCAACCCCAACCCCAACCCAACACCTAATCCCAGCACACCCATCCTGCCGGTACAGCCCAGCCAGCCCGGTTCGGGCTCCCAGGTGCCTGAGCCCAGCCCAAGTCTAACCAGCGATGAGCAGCGGCTCATTGATCAGGTCAACCAGGAGCGGATCAAAAACGGCAAGCAGCCCCTGAAGATCGACTACACCCTGGTGGCCCTGGCAAAAAAGAAGAGCCACGACATGGCTGTCAACAACTACTTCAGCCATGTGTCGCCCACTTACGGCACTGTGTACAGCATGCTGGACCAAGCCGGTGTCAGCTATTCCCGGGCAGGGGAGAACATAGCCAAGACGGGCGATGTGAGCAGGGCCCACACCTTGTTTATGAACTCCGCGGGCCACAGGGCCAACGTCCTCCATTCCGGTTACACCCATATCGGTGTTGGCATTGTCAAACGGGGGACAAGCTACTATGTAACCCAGATCTTCATCAAACGCTAACTGCCAAATGAACCCCGCAGACCATCTGCGGGGTTAAAATATGCTCAGGATCAGTACCTGGACCAGACCGATGATCAATCCCAACACTGCGCCGAACAGCTCAATGTGGCGCAGTTCGTTTTTGGCTACCCGTAAAACCAGCTGCTCCAGCTGGAGCAGATCCAGAGAGTTGATCTTTTCTTCCACCAGCTGGCCCAAGAGCTGGCTCTCCTGCAGCTCCCGGCTCAGGCCTGCAGCCACCTGGCCCAGCAGGGTCTCCAGCTCGGAGGCGACCAAGTCCTCCAGATGGGCGCGAATCTTCTCTTCCGTAGGTTCCAGGATAAAGCGGGGTACAAACCGCCTGAGCTTTTCGGTGAGGCCAGCGGCCACCAGCTGGGCCAGCTTGCTGCGGACCGCTGGGGTGTTGGCTGCCGCGAGGAGCTCCTCCATGGGCAGGATTTCATCGTTCACCACTTCCGCGATGCTCTTGGCCAGCTCCCGTTGGCGTTTCGGCAGCACGCCCAAAAATTCCCAGCCCAAGATGTTCAGCGGTTTCCTGGGCCAAAAGAGCATGCGGATGGCGATGACATTGGTGCCCCAGCCGATCAGGGCCGCCACCAGGGGCAGAGAGATCAGATCCCAAGTCATAGAGATTCCCCTTATCTAGAGTAGACCAAGCTGTCCCCAGTATACCTCAGTGCTGCGGAAAAGCAACAGGATTTAGGGCCGCGGACACGAAGAAGAAGGTGTTGGGGGGAGGAAATTGCTGGCCTGGAAAGTGCTCACCTTTTGCACCATAGCTTTAGCGCTGCTCTGGCAGGGCAGGCCCGCCTATGCCCTGGCCTATCTCCTGCTGCTTTTTTTCTTCGCGGCCCCCGCCCTGCTGGCCAAAAACGGGGAGAGGCTGCAGGTGAGCCGGGGAAGCCGGGAACGGTATCTCTTTCCCGGCGATGAGGCGGAGGTCGTTTTGCAGGTGAGTAACCCAACGCTCTTTCCCTTCGCCTGGGTTTCTGTGCAGGACAGCATACCCAGCAACCTGCTGCGGGGACACCGCCCGGTGCGGCCTGTGCTTTCTTTGGGCCCCCGGCGGACCAGGGAAGTGAGGCTGCCGCTTGTGGCCCGGGAGCGGGGAGTGTACCGCTTGGGCCCGCTGCGGGTGTTTGTGGGCGACTTCTTCGGGATCAGCACGTGTCAATACCAGTCCGCCGAGGCGGAAACAGTTGTGGTCTACCCGCAGGTGCGATCACTGCCGGAGCTGGCCCTGCCTTCCCGGCTATCCTTCGGCAGCATCAAGGCCCTGCAGAGGATCAATCCCGATCCCACCCGGCTTGCCGGGGCGCGGCCCTACCAGATGGGCGATCCCCTGAGGGCCATTCACTGGCCCGCCACCGCCCGCACTCAGCAGCTCCAGGTCAAGCAGTTCGACCATACCGTGACAGTGAACTGCCTGCTTCTGCTCAACTTCTATCAAGGGGATTACCAGGTGGGGAAGTTCTTCGCGGCCACCGAGCGGGCCGTGACCACCGCAGCTTCCCTTGCAGCCCACATCATCCAGCGGGGGGAAGCCTGCGGTTTGGTGGCCAATGCCGTCTTAAGCGAGTACCTGCCGGACCAAGGGGGCATTGTCCACGGTTCTGGGCAGATCCAGCTCCGTCCCAGGCAGGGGGCGCAGCAGCTCAGCGAGCTTTTGGCCGTTTTGGCGGGGGTGCAGCCCCAAGACCATCTGGACTTTTTCACCCTGCTGGAAGGGAGCAGGGAGTATCTAAAGGGTGCCTCCATTCTGCTCTGGATCGTGCCGGTGGATACCCCCAAGGTGCTGGCTGCCGCCGGGGGCTTCCTGCGCCAGGGGCAGAGGGTGTTCATCTTTGCCGTGGAAAAAGTACTCCATCGGGAGCTTTTGTCCAGGCCAGCCAGTTCGCCGCTGCAGCTGTTCGCGGTGGGGCCAGGAGGTGAACTGGAGCTGTGAGTGTGAAAGGTTACCTGCCTGCCCTGGCCGGCATTTTCTCTGCTTCAGTTCTGCTCTTGGGTGCCCTCTATGCGGGCCTTTTTGCTCCGGCTTTAGCGGTGCCTCCTTGGCTGTGGGCTTTCCTGCTGGGCAGCGCGGTGGAAAGTGCCTATTTCGCCGCTTACCTCCTCAGTCCCCGCACTCCCTGGACCGTGCGCCTGCTGGAGCTGGGTTTTTGGCTTGTTCCCCTGTACTTCCTTGCGGGGCGCTCCTGGCGTTTCCTCTGGCTCGGGGGCTTGACCTTCCTAAGCTGGCTTTTGGGCCGGGATTACGGGGCGCAGCTGAGGGACATGGAGAGGGTGGCGGATCTTTTGGGGGATCAGGCGGCCTCCACCGTGAGCTGGGAATACGAGGCTCTGGAGAGCCAGGGCCAAAGCCCTGCGGTGGAGTTTTTCTGGCGCCGTTTGGCGGGGTTTGGCCTGCTCATGGCGGTGCTGGCCAGTGCCGCCCACCGGCGCGGTCTGGTGGAGGGAAGCCACCTGGCCTGGCAGCTGAAGCTGCTGGGGGGTATCGCCCTCTGCGCCGGCCTTACTCTGCAGGGGGGCGCTTATCTTTTCCGGCTCCAGATGCTCTGGTCCTGCGCCAAGGCGGAACCTGATCCCGCTCTGCCTAGGGTGTGGATGCGCAATCTAGGGCTGATCCTCCTGGCCCTGCTGGTTTTGGTCTACCTGGCACCGGTGGATTACTCACCACTGACCGCCGAGACCATTGGCAGGCTGGTCATGGGGCTTTTGCAGAGGGGATGGGAAATGCCTGTGCCCCAGGAACGGTCAGCGGGAGAGCGTCCCCAGTTTCCACAAGAGGAGGCAACCTACGGGGAACCGCAGGGTTTGGACGTCGCCGGCTTGGTTTTCTTGATTATTTCCTTCCTGCTGTTAGCCATCTTTACAGCGATCATCTTGGCCGTGGTGGGCTTCATCTTGGTGGAGCTGACCAAGGCGGAAGTGGAGCGCCTGCGGGGCCTGCCGAAGCTGGCGGCGGCAGCCTATGCTGCCCTGCGCAAAGCGCTGGCCGAGCTGAGCGCGCTCCTGCGCCGGGTCAAACTCCAGCTACCCCAGGCAAGGAGGACCCCCGGGCCCCTGGGGAGGGACCAAGGGGCTGCTCCGCCGGGCCCGGGGGCCAGGATGCACCTGCCGGAGCGGGGGATCAGGGCCCTGCTGCGCCGGATTGCCCGGGAGGCGGGGAAAAAGGGACTGGCTTTTTTGCCCAGCCAGACGCCCTGGGAGTACGGGAAGCTGCTCCAAAGGCGCTTGGGGTCCCAGGAGGATTTGATCGCCGAGTTTTTCCAGGGTTATCAGGCGGTGCGCTATGGCGCAAGAGGCTTGCAGGGAGCTGCAGAGCAGCGGGTGCTAGCTGCTGGAAGGGAGATTCTTAAAAAGATCGAGGCCTTGGAAGGGGAGGAGCAAAGTGACTCAGGTACACGAGGTGGCTGAATTCGGCCGCCAGATGATGGAGAACATAGGGTCAGTTATGGTGGGAAAAGAAACTGCCACCCGTATGCTGCTCGTGGCCCTGCTCAGCGGCGGTCACGTGCTGGTGGAAGATGTGCCTGGGGTGGGGAAAACCATGCTGGCCAGAGCCTTGGCGGCTTCAATTGGGGGCAGCTTCAGCCGCATTCAATGCACCCCGGATCTTCTGCCGTCGGATATCACCGGCCTTTCGGTTTATGACCAAAGGGCGGGTGATTTCGTGTTTCGGCCAGGCCCGCTCATGTCCCAGATCGTGCTGGCGGATGAAATCAACCGGGCCACCCCCCGCACCCAATCCAGCCTTTTGGAAGCCATGGGTGAGGGACAGGTCACGGTGGATGGCCAGACCTACCGCCTGGAGCAGCCCTTCTTGGTCATGGCCACCCAGAACCCGGTGGAATTCGAAGGCACCTTTCCCCTCCCGGAAGCGCAGCTGGACCGCTTTTTCCTCTCCTTGAGTTTGGGTTATCCCAGCGTGTCCCAGGAGAAGGAAGTGCTCTACCGCCTCCAGGAGCGGCATCCCATCGAGGACGTGGCCCCGGTCACAAGCCCCGAGCAGGTCCGCCTGCTGCAGCAGGCGATCACCAAGGTCTATGTGGAGGAATCGGTTGCCGAGTATCTGGTGCGTCTCGTGCAGGCGACCCGCACCCATCCCCAAGTCCAGCTTGGGGCTTCGCCCCGGGGGAGCTTAGCCCTGTTTCGCGCGGCCCAGGCTTTAGCTGCCCTGGAGGGCAGGGATTATGTACTGCCCGACGATGTGAAACAGCTGGCTGTGCCCGTTTTGGCCCACCGCCTGACCCTGAAGGCCGACAGCATCCTGCGGGGGGTGCAGCCTGCTGCGGTGGTGAGGGACCTGCTGCGCCAGGTGCCTGTGGGGGCGGAGGAGCTGAACTAGTTCTAGCTGGGCAAGAAAAACCCCAGCTAAAGGTAAATTTTGGCTGGGCTTATTTGTAAATCCGTGGTATAATTTCACAAAAACGCCTGTTAAGGAGGAACTTGGGACTAAAGGGGGGGAATGTGCCGAGTAGTCGAGATCCCTAAAATAGACAGAATCTTTATCCCAGTTGAATGAGGGTCAAGTCGGGCTACTTAGGCAACTGAGCATGGAGACCAGACTATTTCTAGGGATTGCGG